>DAIOVT010000300.1:0-3747 GCA_036758885.1 Kineosporiaceae bacterium | reverse complement strand
GGTGAGCGTGGCAGTCAGCGTGACCTCGGTGCCGATCGCGCTGTTGGTGGAACTCTGGGTCAGGGTGAGGATGACGTCCGAGGGAGCCGCAGCCGCCGGCGGCGGGCTCAGCGGCGGCAGGCCGAGGGCGATCCCGGCGAGGATGAGCGCCAACAGGGCGCCGAGCACCCGGCGTACGGTCCGTCGGCCCGAACCCAACCGTCGACCTGAGCGCGGGCATGGCGCAGAACGTCTGCGCCCTGTCCCGGGCCTGACGCTGGTCGCCACGGATAGAACTTAGATGACAGGAATCTATCTGTCGACGGCGGAATTGATCCTGGCCCTCGAGAACTGGTCGGCTTTTGCCCGATCGGGCAGTAGACCCTGCCGTAACTCAATTCATTCGCCCTATGCTGACCGCGTGACCGACCCCATCGTCTCGATCGATCTCGACCATGTGGCGGTCGAGCCCGGCGGTCAGGCTTCGGTGACGGTCACGGTCAGGAATCCTGGCACGATTGTCGAGGGCTATCAGATCGACGTCGTCGGCGAGGGCGTGACCCAGTGGGCCGATGTGTTGCCTCCCGAGGTCTCGGTCTATCCGCAGCAGGAAGCTACCGCGGTGATTGTGTTCAGCCCGCCCGGCGGGACAGGGGCGCCCGGCGGCACCTGGCCGTTCGGGATCCGCGTGCGGTCGACTGAAGATGCCGATGCCAGCGCGGTGGCGGAGGGCGACCTCGAGATCGGCAAGGTCTTCGGCCTGCAGGCCAAGCTGCTGCCGGTGAATTCCTCCGGCCGGTGGAACGGGCGCCACGTCATTCAGATCACCAACTGGGGCAATTCGCCGGTGACCTTGAAGCTCTCCGCCACTGATGCCGACCAGGCGCTCGGTTTCATGATCCGACCGGACGTGGTCGAGTTGCCCCTCGGCGGCACGGCGACCGCGCGGCTCTGGGCGAAGACGAAGTCGCCGACGCTGCGTGGCACTGCGACCCGGATCCCGTTCACGGTCGCCGGCGAGCGCCAGGGTGCGCCGCCTCCGCAGGCCCCGCCGACACCGTACGGAGGGAGCCTCGATCGGCCGACCGTCGACGGCGCGTTCAACCAGAAGCCGATCCTCACCAAGACCTCCGTGATGGTCGCTGTGCTCGCTTTGCTGGGCATCGGTGGTGGGGTGGCCTGGCTGCTGGCCCACCCGCTGGTCGAGGAGTCGACGTTCGCCGAACTCGGTCCGCCTCCCGCGCCCGCGGCGGTCAAGGTCGACGCGCTGGGGCCGGAATCATTGCGGGTCGGTTGGGCTGCGGTGCCTGACGTCACGGCCTACACCGTGGCCGAGGTGCTTGCCGACGGCAGCCGCACTGGGTCGAAGGACGTCACGGCGACTGACAATGCCCTGACATTCGAGGGGCTGAAGCCGGCTACTGAGGTCTGCTACGCCGTGCAGGCAAAAAGGGACAAATTGCTGGGGCCGTTCTCCGAGAAGGAATGCGGGACGACGGCCGCGTTGGCTGCCAGCCCGTCACCGACGGATGGCGGCTCCGGGTCGCCCTCGGAGTCAGCGTCGACCGGGGATCCTGGCTCGCCGTCGGAGAGTGGCGAGCCGTCGCAGGAACCGACCTCCGCCACCAGCACAGGTCCCGGCAACGTGCCGGTCAATCCCAGCAAGGTCCCGACCGGTGCCGCGACGACGGCGAATCCCGACTTCAAAGGCAAGTGGTTTGCCGCAGACTTCTGGGATCCCAACGTGTCCATCTTCGACCCGGCGGACCGGCTCGCCAAGTTGCAGGCTGTCGACAAGCGGGCCGGGATTGTGTCGAGTGATCTCTATCCGCAGATAACGCTCAACCTCCAGGCCACCAATTGGGTGCTCTTCATCGGCCCGTTTGACACCAGAGCCGAGGCCGAAGCCGCATGTCCCACCGTCAAGAAGGTCCAGCCGGGCTGCCTTTCGATCCAGCTTGATCCCTGAGCCGTGTTGTCGCTCGCCGTTCGCGCTCGCGACCGGCCGAGCAGATCCGGGGTGACGACAACAGGGTCAGTTGACCGGAGGCCTTGACTCCAGGGTGATCTCGGTGAAGGCCAGCAGATCCTGGCCACCCTCGGGTGGCTCCGGGGGGTACGCAGTCTGCACCGAGATTCGGATCGACTCCACCTGACTCTTGGTGTCCAGCTTGATGGTCTGCTTCTCCACGTTCTCGAGTTCGATGTCCTTGCACTGATCCGAGTACGCGACCCAGATCTTCTTCGGGCGGTACTGCAGGAGCCGGTTGGGGTCCTTCTCGCGCAGGCCCGCCCAGATCTCGATCTGTTTGATCCGAGCCGGCGCGAACGACAGGTTGATCACCGGCGTCGTGGGCGGCACCTGGCACGGGCTCCCCTGGGTCGTCGGGGTCCACGTCATCTTCCAGGACTTGGCGGTGCGGTCCAACAGCGCATCCGGTGTGGAATCGGCCGCCGACGCATCGGGCGGGATGATCTCCGCCTGAACATTGGGCACGGTGACGATGGCTCTGCGGAGGTCGTAGTACCGCGCGACGAAGAACGCCTTGGGGGAGCGGCCGATGGCGTAGAGACCACCGCCGATCAACGTCAGCGCCAGGATCGAGATGATCACGCGACGCCAGCGGTAGAGCGGCGGCAGGCTGCGCCGGTACGCCCGGCGTGCCACTCGGTCCTTGCTGTCCCACAGCCGAGACCACCAGGTATCGCGCCTCTGCGTCGGCCGGGTCACCGGTGCGTCGCCGCCGGGCTTGATGAACTGCTCCCCACAGTGCGCACAGAAGCGGCGTTTCGGATCGATCGGGCGGCCGCAGCGCGGGCAGCCGTGGGCAGCGCTGGCCATGCTGACCACGGGCACGTCCGGTGTGAGGTCCACCGGCGTCGGCTGATGCGCCGGCTGAGTCGACTGGGTCGGGGCCGGTGTGGGCGGGGGCGCCGGTCGGGCTGCCGGGGCGGCTGCCGCGACGGGTGCCGGTGTGCTCGCCGGCGGCGGTGCGGCAGGGGGTACGGACGTCCTGGTCACCGGTGGCAGTTGCTGGGTGACCTCGTTGGCCTCCTCGGCGTCCGAATCTTGCCACTCCAGGTATGCCCCGCAGAAGAGGCAGAACTGCGCGCCGGCCTTGTTCGACTCGCCACAGTCCTCGCAGATCACGTACCGAGTGTCCAGCACCCCGGTGGGCTCCGTCGAGAGGGATCGCTCTCCGGCCAAGGAATTTGGCACCAACGGGCAATCCGACGCAACCGTGCGGCCGGTCGGTAGGGAAAGAGAGAGGTCGCGGCGTACGTGTTGCGCCGCCGGGCCACGGACGAGCGCTGGCCGTGCGGGGAATGCGTACGTGTTGCGCCCGCGGGCCACGGACGCTCGTGAGAGCAGCCGGTCCGGAAGTCCGGTCCGCGGGCAGATCAGGGTTGGTACTCCGACGCGGTAGCCTGCCAGCACAAGATCGCCGGCCGAACGAGTTGTTTGGCTGACCAGACGTTCGACCATCAGGATGGGGACGTGATCACCTGCGCCAACTGCGGCACTGAGAACGAGCCTGACTCGGTGTTCTGCAGCGCATGCAATCACTTCCTGCAGTGGGAGGAGCCGGTCAGCGAATCGCGCCCTCGCCGTCGGCGGACCTCGTCGGATCTGGTCGCCGCACTCAATCCGGTGCCGACACCCGAACCGGAGCCCGAGCCCGAGCCGACACCCGAGCCCGAGCTAGTTCCACCGGAACCAGAGCCACCGGCGCCGGCGCCGGTTCCACCGGAACCCGCGCCCGAGCC
>DAIOVT010000299.1:0-5184 GCA_036758885.1 Kineosporiaceae bacterium | reverse complement strand
CACCGATCCGCAGCGGATGCAACGCAGGTGCACGAGCACTACTTGAAGGGCACGGTGTTCTGCGGGCAGTGCGGCTCACGCCTGATCGTGTGCAACGCGAAGAGCAGCCAAGGCACGATCTACCCCTACTTCGTGTGCGCGAGCCGGCATGGCGGCAGGGGCGATTGCACGCGACAGGCGATGCTGATCGAGCAGGTGGAACGACTCATCGAGCGTTTCTACGCCAAGGTGCAGATCGACCCGGAAACGATCGAGGCGGTCTCGGCGATGATCCATGCCCGGTTCGACGAGATGATGGCCGAAGGAGCCGCCGAACTCGCCGACCTCGCGTCTCGGAGGACCCAGCTCGGAGTCGAGCAGCAGAAGCTGCTCCAGGCTCACTATGCAGGGGCGATCCCGCTCGATCTGCTCAAGCGGGAACAGGACCGGATCACCGCGTCGCTGGAGACCATCGAGTACCGGATCACCGCGCACCACGGCCACTACGCCGACGCGAGAGAGAACCTCGACGACTCACTGAAACTGCTGTCCAACGCCGCCGACATCTACGAGCACGCCGACGATGCGAACCGTCGGCTCCTCAACCAGGCGCTGTTCAAGACGATCTACATCGACGAGGACAACGACGTGCGCGTCGGCTACCGCAACCCGTACGACGGGCTGAGCATCCCCGGCCTCCATGCCGACGCACTGAGTTGGGCCGCGGAGGCAAAGAAGATGGGCCAGGCTGAACCCTCGACCAAGGGTGGCCCCTTGGTCGAAAGTTCAAACCTGACCCGTTTGGGGTGAGTGACGGGACTTGAACCCGCGGCCCTCTGGACCACAACCAGATGCTCTACCAGCTGAGCTACACCCACCATGGCGGCGAAGCGGAACCCGCTCACGCCAGAGGCGAGCATACCCAACCGGGAGAGTGCTCAGCGCCGCCTTTTCCGCGGCCCGCGGCGCAACCCGGTCGACCGGAGGCCGGTCAGGAGTCGTGCACCTGTTCCGCGGCGGCCCGTGCGGTCCGGGTGTCGGGGCCGGGCTGGGGCACGAAGACCGTCTGCCGGTAGTAGCGCAGCTCGTTGATGCTGTCCTGAATGTCGCCGAGGGCCCGGTGGCCACCGAGTTTGGCCGGCGAGGCGTAGTAGACCCGCGGGTACCAGCGCCGGGTCAGCTCCTTGATCGAGGACACGTCGATGATGCGGTAGTGCAGGTGCGCCTCGAGCTCGGCCATGTCCCGGGCCAGGAAGCGCCGGTCGGTCGCCACGGAGTTGCCGGCCAGGGGCGCCTTGGCCGGTTCGGGAACGAAGGCCCGCACGTACTCGAGCACCCGCTGCTGGGCCTCGTCCATGCTGATCCCGTCGTCGAGCTGGCGCAGCAGCCCCGAGGTGGTGTGCATCTCGCGGACCACGTCGTTCATCTGCTCGACCGCCTGCGCAGGTGGCCGGATCACGACGTCCACGCCGTCACCGAGCACGTTCAGCTCGAAGTCGGTGACCAGTGCGGCGACCTCGATCAGAGCGTCGGCCTCGATGTCGAGACCGGTCATCTCGCAGTCGATCCAGACGATCCGGTCCGCCGAGCGTTCGGCCGAGCGATCGCTGGGACGGGCGCTCCCGCCCGATGAACTCGCGGAGTCTCCGCCTGATGAACTCGCGGAATCTCCGCCCGATGAAATGGCCTCGGTCACGGCGGCAACTCTAGAGGCACCCACCCCCGTGCCCGAGGCATCAAGGTCAGGTATCAGCTCAGGTATCAGCTTGGATTCGGATCCACCCGCGCGGGGCAGGTCCGGGTGCCGCACCCCGGTAGCCTCGTACACCTATGTCGATGCCCACCCAGATCACGTCCGGACGCTCCGACGGAGAGCGCCCGGGGCTGGGCACGCCCTACAGCCCGCCCGGTTCCTCGCGGGGCAGACTGACCGCCCGCTCGCTGCTGATCCGCACCGTCGTGATCGTCTTCACCGGCATCTGCGGCGTGGTCACGCTGATCGCGATCGCCGGCCAGACCGGCGCGGCCGGGCTGCTCACCGGGGTGGTGCTGGCCGCGGTGCCGGTGTTCCCGGTGGTGGCGACCTTCCTCTGGCTGGACCGCTACGAGGCCGAACCGGCCCACCTGCTGGTCTTCGCCTTCACCTGGGGTGCCTTCGTGGCCACCCTTGTCGCCCTGGTGGTGAACACCGCCTCGATGACCGCGATCATCGCCTCCGGCGGGGACCCCACCGTCACGACGGTGTTCGTCGCACCACTGGTCGAGGAGTTCTGCAAGGGCGCCGCAGTGGTGCTGATCCTGCTGCTGCGCCGGCGTGAGTTCGACGGCGTCATCGACGGCATCGTCTACGCCGGTATGGCCGGCGTCGGGTTCGCCTTCGTCGAGAACATCCTCTACCTGGGGCGCACCCTGCAGGAGTCCGGGGGAGCGGCCACCGGGGTGGTCTTCCTGCTGCGCTGCGTCGTCTCTCCGTTCGCGCACCCCTTGTTCACCGCCGCGTTCGGCGTCGGACTGGGCATCGCCGCGCGCAACCGCCGTCCGTTCCTGGGGATGCTGGCGGCCCTCGGTGGCTTCGTGGCGGCGGTGTTCCTGCACGGCGCCTGGAACCTCTCCGCGTCGTCCGGGCTGAACGGCTTCGTCACCGGTTACGTGCTGCTGCAGGCGCCGGTCTTCATCGGGTTCGGTGTGCTGGCCCTGTTCGCCCGCCGCCGGGAGGGCCGGCTGATCGGCGCGAACCTGGTGGTCTACTGCGACACCGGCTGGCTCTCCCCGGGCGAGGTGGCGATGCTCGCCTCGCTGCCGACCCGTGCCCAGGCCCGCACCTGGGCGCGCAGCACCAGCGGTGCGGTCGGTGAGGAGGCGATGCGTGAGTTCCAGGACCTGGGCAGCGAACTGGCGTTCCTGCGCGAGCGAATGAACCGCCGGACGGCGTCCGACGACGCGCAGGGTCAGGAACTGACCATCCTGAGGTCGATGGTGGCGTTGCGCGGGGTGTTCGCACGGCACTAGCCGAGAGTGTGATCGGCGACCTGATCGTCAAGCTGCTCGGCGTCCGGATCGACAAGCTGATCGGCGGTGCAGGCCCGGAGGGATTCGAACCCCCAACCAACCGGGTAGAAACCGGTTGCTCTATCCGTTGAGCTACGGGCCCATGGCTCATGATCCGAGGGAGCACGAGCAGGATCTCAGCCTAACCGGCCCCCGGCCCGGCCCGGCGCCGGGCAAGGGCCTGCAGGTCGGGAGCGGGTGTGACGTGCGAAATGAGTGTCACCCGACGTGGGGACGGCGATGGATCTTTGGCAAGATGTCCCGGGCGCGTGCCCGAGGGTGAAGCGTGCCGCGCGGGCACCGTCCGGGGCATCGGCTGCCCCTAGAGTTGGTCGGACTGCGCAGTGCGAGGGGAGGGAGGTCGGTTGGACCCGCAGGGAAGCGGAGTCGTGGGCGGCGCCGGTGCGCAACACATGGCACCACACGACGTGATCACCGGTGACGGTGACGGCAGGCCGTCCGCGGATCTCTCCCGTTCGGGCCCGGCTCACGCGATGGACGATCAGGCTTCCCTCGATCTGCTCGAGGCCACCGAGTTGCTCCGTGCGGAGGTGTCCGCGCTGACCCTGCCGCTGGAGATCGACGGGGTGGCCAAGGGACGCCGGGATCGCGATCAGTTGCTCTCCCAGCTCGACGACTACCTGCTGCCGAGGCTGCGCCGTATGGACGCACCGGTGCTCGCCGTCGTCGGTGGGTCCACCGGTGCCGGTAAGTCGACGCTGGTCAATTCGCTGGTCCGGCGCGAGGTGACCCGCTCCGGGGTGCTGCGGCCGACCACCCGCTCTCCGGTGCTGGTGCATCACCCCTACGACTCCGGCGCGTTCCTCTCCCAGCGCATCCTGCCGGGCCTGGCCCGAGTCACCTCCGAGGCGCCCGAGCCGGCCCAGCCGATCGACGTGGACGCCCCGAAGCCGACGGCGCTGCGGCTGGTGCCGCACGAGGGCATGCCGCCGGGCATCGCGCTGATCGACGCGCCGGACATCGACTCGCTGGTCGAGACCAACCGGGAGCTCGCCTTCCAGCTGCTCGCCGCCGCCGATCTGTGGATCTTCGTCACCACCTCGGCGCGCTACAGCGACGCCGTGCCGTGGGACATGCTCAAGCAGTCGGTCGACCGCGGCGTCTCGGTGGCCGTCGTCCTCGACCGGGTGCCCGAGAACGCGATGCAGGACGTCCGCGCGCACCTGGCCACGATGCTGCGTGACCGCGGGCTCGCGACGTCCCCGTTGTTCACGATCCCCGAGGTGCCGCGTTCGGCCGACGGCTTCCTGCCTCGCGAGGCGGTGCAGCCGCTGGTCACCTGGCTGACCCGGTTGGCCCGCGACTCGCGCAGCCGGGACGTCGTGATCAGGCGCACCCTGGTCGGCGTGCTCGACAGCCTGCGCGACCGCATTCCACGGATCGCCGCGGCTGCCGACGAACAGGTCCAGGCCGACGACGCCCTGCGTGACGACCTCGAAGAGGTCTACCTGCAGGCCAGTGAGCATCTCGAGAAGCGGATGGCCGGCGGCACCATGCTGCGTGGCGAGGTGCAGGCCCGCTGGGAGGAGTTCGTCGAGGGGGTCGGTGCCGGCGAGACGGTCTCCAGCCGCCCGCTGGACGACGCGTTGCACGTCGGTGTCGCGGCGCTGGTCAGGGCCGCCGCGCAACGCACCGCGGACGACGCGATCCAGCGCTGGCGGGCCCGGCCGGGCGGTACCGACCTGCTCGACGACTCGGTTCGGGCGCTCGGCTACTCGGTGATCGAGCAACGTCTCTCCCCGGAGTTCGACACCCAGTTGCGCCGCACCCTCGAGGAGTGGCGGGCCAACGTGATCGACTCGGTGCGTGCCGAGGGCGCCAACCGGCGCGGCGGCACCCGTGCTTCCTCACTGGGCCCGGAATCACTCGGTGTGCTGCTGATGCTCAACGCGTTCAGCTCTGCGTCGCGGCAGCAGAGCGACAACGGCACCGACGGTGAGGACGGCGACACGGGCGAAGCCCGCGAGACCGGCCCCGCGGAGGGGTCCGGCCCGGACGCCGTGGCCGGCACCTTGCTCTCCTCGGCCCTCGGCGACGCCGCGGTGCGTAGTCTGACGGCTCAGGCCCGCACGGACCTGATCGCCCGGGCTGCGGCACTTCTGGACTCGGAGCGGTCTCGGATCGAGTCGTTGCTCG
>DAIOVT010000298.1:0-5222 GCA_036758885.1 Kineosporiaceae bacterium | reverse complement strand
GCCGGCGCCGCGATGGCGTTCTCCTCGGTCTCGGTCGTGATGAACAGCCTTCGACTGCGGCGGTTCCGCCCCCGCTAGACCGGTTACGGCACTATGGGCCCATGGTGCAGCCTGGGGGCGAGAACGAGGGGCCGGCTCCGGCCGAGGACGACGACGGCAGCCTGTCGGTGGAGCGGCTGGTGTTCTTCACCGACGCCGTGGTGGCCATCGCGATGACGTTGCTGATCCTGCCGTTGATGGAGGCGGTGGCCGAGAGGTCGTGGACGGCCGAGGAGTTCCTCGACGAGCACGGCAATCAGGTGCTCGGATTCCTGATCAGCTTCGCGGTGATCGCCGCCTTCTGGGTTCAGCACAACCGGATCTTCGGCCACGTCCGCAACAGGTCGGGTGCCCTGGTGATCCTCGCCTTCGCCTGGATGCTGACCGTCGTGGTGATGCCGGTGACCACGGCGCTGACGTTCAGCGGTGAGTCGACCCCGCTGCAGGCCGTGCTCTACATCGGCACCATGGCGATGAACACCTTCCTCAGCTTCCTGATCGCGAACCTGATCCGGCGTGATCCGCGGGTGGGCGACCCGGAGCGTCCGATCAGCCCCAGAAGCGTTGCCGCACCACTGATCCTGACGGTGTTGTGCCTGGCGGCCCTGTTGATCGCCGTCCTGGTTCCGGCGATCAACTACTACGCGTTGCTGGTGCTGAACCTGACGCCGCTGCTCACCCGCCGGGTGCCGGACGACGGCGCTCAGAGCCGGGCGACCGCCTCGCCGTAGTGCGCGACGAAGGTCTCCAGCGATTCGATCATCCGGGTCTGGTCCTCGGCGGAGAGTTGGCCGAGGGCCTGTTCGAAGAGTCCCAGGTGCAGGCTCAGGTCCTGTGAGAAGCGTTCCAGCCCCTCGTCGGTGACCGTCACCAGGCGGGCGCTCTGACCCGGCTCCCGGAAGCGGACCAGCAGTCCCTCGGTGAGTGCCGCGTTGACCTGTCGGTTCACGGTCGACTGCTCCAGCCCGAGGGCGTCGGCGATCTCGCGAAGGGTGCGCGGACGGCGATCGGCGAACAACCACATGATCCGGCGGTCCGCCGTCCCGAGCCGCGACTTCAGTTCGCTCGCCCGGCGCACCTTCTCCCAGCGGGCCAGCGCCGTCGCCATCGCCCAGGCGGGGCTCTGTTGTGCCGCGAGGTGTTCGCCGAGATGTTCGCCGACGCCCTCGGGCGTTCGTGTCGCCGGCGCCGGCGGCGCCGTCGCAGGGTGTGCCGAACGGTTGGAAGTCATCATGGAGTTCCCCCGGTGGCCGGTCCCTTTGACCGGCGAAGAATGGGATGTGTAGCCTACACAGGCTAGATATGTAGTTTACATATTCGGGAACGATCCCCTTGAAGGAATCACGTCGATGAACGCTGCCACCGCGCCGAGTGCACCTGTGGTGCAGTCCCGGTTCCCCTCCCTGGTCGTCGTCGCGGTGCTCTGCGTCGGCAGCCTGTGCGGCGCACTGATGCAGTCCCTGGTGATCCCGATCCAGAGCGAACTGCCGGCCCTGCTGCATGCCGACGCGGGCAGCACCTCGTGGGCGATCACCGCCACCCTGCTGGCCGCGGCGGTGACCATGCCGGTCACCGGCCGGCTCGCCGACATCTACGGCAAGAAAGAGGTCATGGTGGTCTCGGCCGGCGTGCTGGCGATCGGTTCGCTGATCGCGGCGCTGTCGAGCTCGCTGGCACCGTTCCTGGTCGGCCGTGCGTTGCAGGGCGTCGCCATGGGCTACATCCCGGTGGCGATCAGCATGGTGCACCAGGTCACCCCGCCGCACCGGGCCACCGGCGCGGTCGCGGCGGTCAGCGCCACCCTGGGCGTCGGTGGTGCGATCGGGCTGCCGCTGTCGGCCTGGATCGCCGAGGACTACTCCTGGCACGGGTTGTTCTGGCTCTCCACAGCACTGGCCGTGGTGGTTCTGCTGCTCACCCTGGTCGTCGTCCCCGGGGCCGAGGACAGGCATCCCGCGCATCTCGACCTGGTCGGCATCATCGGCCTGGCGGTAGGTCTCAGCGCCGCGCTGATCGGGGTCAGCAAGGGCTCGGAGTGGGGCTGGACGACCGGCCGCACCCTGGCCTGCGTCGGCGGCGGCGTCCTCGTGCTGCTGCTGTGGGGCTGGTTCGAGATCAGGCACCACGACCCGCTGGTCGATCTGCGGACGACGAGCGCCCGGCCGGTGTTGTTCACCAACCTCGCGGCCCTGCTGATCGGCTTCGGCATGATGGCGCAGGCGATCGTCGTCCCGCAGTTGCTGGAGATGCCGGCGGCGACCGGATACGGCCTGGGCCAGTCGATCCTGCAGGCCGGGCTGTGGATGGCACCCGGCGGTCTGATGATGATGGCCTTCGCCCCGGTCTCGAGCCGGCTGATCCGCACGGTGGGTGCCCGGATCACCCTGTCGGTCGGTGCGGTGGTGATCGGCGCCGGATACCTGGTCGCCCTGGTGCTGATGAACGCGCCCTGGGAGCTGATGCTGGCCTCGCTGATCGCCTCTGCCGGAGTCGGTATCGGCTACGCCGCGATGCCCACGCTGATCCTCGCCAACGTGCCGGAGGCCGAGGCCGCCTCGAGCGTCGGGGTGAACGCGCTGATGCGTTCGGTGGGCACCACCATCGCCGGCGCGGTGATGGCCGCGGTACTCACCAGCCGCACCGTGGAACTGGCCGGGGGAGTGGCGATCCCGAGCCGGTCGGCGTTCCAGCTCTGCTTCCTGCTCGGCGCCCTCGCGGCCTTCGCCGGTGCCGTGCTGGCCCTGCTGGTGACCCGGCGCTCGGCCGCCCCGGACGTGGACGACGCGAACGAGGACCTGCCCTCCGCAGTCGCCAACTGACCCGTGATCATGCAGAACTGCACGGCCGCCCCGGCGTGAGCACAGAGGGCCGTGCAGTTCTGCATGATCACGGGGGAGGGGTGGGGGTGCTGAACGCACGGGTGGGCGTGCGGTTCTGCATGATCACGGGGAGGGGTGGGGTGTGTCGGCGGGGTCGGGGTTCGGTTCGGAGTCGGGCTCGACCTCGAACAGGGTCGCCCCGAGTGAAACCTGTTCTGCGGCAGCGGCTCCCACCGCGGTGACGGTTCCGGTGTGCGGTGCTCGCAGGGCCAGTTCCATTTTCATCGCCTCGAGCACGCCGAGCACGTCCCCCTCGCCGACCCGGTCGCCCACCTGAACCCGGACCTCGAGAACCGTGCCGGGCATCGGCGCGAAGATCGTGCCCCCGGTCGCCGCCGGACCCTGGTCGACGCTGCGGTCGGGCACGGTGAAGACGAACCGCTGGCCGTGCCGTACCACCTCCACCCGGCGGCGGTCGACGGCGGCGATGACTCCGGCGGGCGGTGAGGCCTCGAGGGCGACGTCCTGGTCGAGATGGACGACGACCGGTGCCGGTGCCGCGCTCAGCCGGAAGCCGTCGGAGGCGAACGGGCCGCCCTCGGTGCGGTGCCGGTCGAACCAGGCCCGGCCCGCGGCCTGGCGGGCGGGCGCCGGATCGGGGTCGGGAAGGTGGTTGTGGTCGAGCCAGGCGGTGTCGATGGTCGCGTCCTGGAACTGTTGTGTGGCAACGAGTTCGCGCAGGAAGCCGGTGTTCGTGGTCAGCCCCAGGACGGCGGTCTCGTCCAGGGCCGAGATCAGCCGTCGGCGCGCGGTCTCGCGGTCCGGGCCGTGCGCGATCACCTTGCCGAGCATCGGGTCGTAGGCGGTGGAGACCTGCTGGCCGTCGCCGAGGGCTTGATCGACCCGGACGCCCGGCCCCTGCGGCCAGCGCACCGTGGTGGCGGTGCCGGCCTGGGGCAGGAAGCCGTGGTAGGCGTCCTCGGCGTACACCCGGGCCTCGATCGCGTGACCGTTGCTGGGTATCTCGTCCTGGGTCAGCGGCAGCGGCTCACCGGCGGCCACACGCAGTTGCAGTTCGACCAGGTCGAGACCCGTGATCGCCTCGGTGACAGGGTGTTCCACCTGCAGCCGGGTGTTCATCTCGAGGAAGTAGAACTCGCCGGTGGCGTTGTCGTAGAGGTACTCGACGGTGCCGGCTCCGGTGTAACCGACCTGTTCGGCGAGGGCCACGCCCGATGCCGTGAGCCGGGCCCGGGTGGCCGCGTCGATGGTCGGCGCCGGGGCCTCCTCGAGCACCTTCTGATGCCGGCGCTGGGTGGAGCAGTCGCGTTCCCACAGGTGCAGCACGGTGCCCTGGTTGTCACCGACCACCTGAACCTCGAGGTGCCGGCCCGACTCGACGTACTTCTCCACCAGCATGGTGTCGTCGCCGAAGGCGCTGCCCGCCTCACGGCGCGCCGCAGACATCGCCTCGGCGAACTCGGCGGCGGAGCGGACGACGCGCATCCCCTTGCCGCCGCCGCCGGCCGCGGCCTTGACCAGCACCGGGTAGGCGAACGTGACCGGGTCCTGCTCGGGCGACCAGGCCGGTACGACGGGTACCCCGGCGGCGACGGCGACCTCGCGGGCGGCGTCCTTGCGGCCCATCCGGCGCATCACCTCGGCGCTCGGGCCGGCGAGCCTGATCCCGCGCGCGGCCAAGGCCTCGGCGAACTCGGCACGTTCGGAGAGGAACCCGTAGCCCGGGTGGACCACGTCGGCGCCGGCCCGGACGGCGGCCGCGCTCACCTCGGTGAGGTCGAGATAGCTGGAGACCCGGTGTGCCTCGTCGGCGGCAAGCACGTGCGGTGCGGCGGCGTCCAGGTCGGTGTGGATCGCGATGGTCCGCAGGCCCATCGTCCGCGCCGTCCGAAAGACCCGCAGGGCGATCTCGCCGCGGTTGGCCACCATCACCGAGGTGAGTGGGAACGATTCTGTGACAAGGGGTTTCGGGGTGCTCATGCTGGCCCTCACATCCGGAAGACGCCGTAGTTCGGTGCAGGGATCGGCGCGTTGGCGGCGGTGGCCAGGCCCATGCCGAGCACCCGCCGGGTGTCCGCCGGGTCGATGATGCCGTCGTCCCACAGCCGGGCGCTGGCGTAGTAGGGCGACCCCTGGCGCTCGTACTGCTCGCGGATCGGCGCCTTGAACGCCTCGACCTGTTCGGGAGTCTCGAGATCGCTGCGCACCGTGGCCAGCACCGAGGCCGCCTGCTCGCCGCCCATCACCGAGATCCGGGCGTTCGGCCACATCCACAGGAACCGCGGGTCGTAGGCCCGGCCGCCCATGCCGTAGTTGCCGGCCCCGCACGAGCCGCCGATCCCC
>DAIOVT010000297.1:0-5226 GCA_036758885.1 Kineosporiaceae bacterium | reverse complement strand
GCGCAGTCGATGGACTGGGGCTCGGTCGTGACGGCGCCGGGCGCGCCATCGCCGGATCGTCCTGGCCAGAACCAGAATGATCGCCAGACCGATGACCAGGGCCGCCACGGCGAACGCCGCGGCCACCCAGGGCGCGATCACGCCGAGGGCGACCATGCCCGCGACGGCGACGTCCTCGCCGGAGCTGACCAGCACGTTGCTGGCCGGTTCGGGCGAGGTGTTCACCGCGGCCCGCACACCGGCCTTGACCGTGTGCGAGGCGAGCGCCGTGATCGCCGCAAGCCCAGCCGCGGCCGCCTCGTTGAGGTTGCCGGCCTCGCCCGCGAGCAGGGCGCCGACGGCCGCGGCCACGGCCGGGCGGATCACCGTGTGCACGGTGTCCCAGGCCGAGTCGAGGTAGGGGATCTTGTCGGCGACCAGGTCGAGCAGGGTCAGCACCGCGGCCGCGATCAGCACGTCGGTGCGCTCCAGAGCGGGCGGCACACCGTCGGCACCGAACCGGCCGAACAGACCGAGCAGCAGCACCACCGCGTAGCTGTTCAGCCCGCTGGCCCAGGCACTGCTGAAGATCCACGGCAGCACGTCCACGCAGTCATTGTGGGGCCCCGGCGCCGCCGGCGTGGGCAGGACGGCGCAGCGTCCGCGGGCCCGGGCCGGGCGGATTGCCGGTGCACCGGGCGTGCGGAGATGATGCCGGGACTGCCTGAAGCGAAAGGAAGGCCGAGATGACCCTGAGCGGGCACTCGATCATTGCCGGCGTCGACACCCCGGGAACGGCCGGTTCGGTGCAACCACGCGCCGCGGCCACGGGGGGTGCGCTGGAGCCGCCGGTCAGTCAGCTCGCCGTCGATCAGGTCGGCGCCGCGACCGAGGCCGCCGCTGCGGCGAGCTCGGACTACCGGCGCACCTCGCCGCAGCAGCGCGCGCAGTTCCTGAGGGCGATCGCGGACGCCATGGAGGCCGACGGCGCGGCGATCATCGAACGTGCGGTCGCCGAGAGCGGCCTGCCGACCGCCCGGATCACCGGCGAACTCGGCCGCACCACGGGGCAGTTGCGGTTGTTCGCCGGCGTGGCGGAGCAGGGTGACCACCTCGGGGTCCGGCTGGACACCGCCGACCCCGCCCGCACCCCGGCGCCGAGGCCCGACCTGCGCCAGCGGATGGTGCCGCTCGGCCCGGTCGCGGTGTTCGGCGCCAGCAACTTCCCGCTGGCCTTCTCCACCGCCGGCGGCGACACCGCCTCCGCCTTCGCCGCGGGCTGCCCGGTGGTGGTCAAGGCGCACCCGGCCCACCCCGGCGCGGGTGAGCTCGTCGCCCGGGCGATCGCCGCGGCGGCCGGGAAGACCGGTCTGCCGGCCGGGGTGTTCTCGTTGCTGCACGGCGGTATCGAGGTGGGGCAGGCTCTGGTCGCCGACCCCCGGATCACCGCCGTCGGGTTCACCGGCAGCCGTGCCGCGGGTCTGGCGCTGATGGCCACCGCCGCGGCCCGGCCGGTGCCGATCCCGGTCTACGCGGAGATGTCGGCGATCAACCCGGTGATCCTGCTGCCGGGTGCCCTGAAGGGGGACATCGATTCTCTGGCAACGGGTTTCGTCGGATCACTGACGCTCGGCTCCGGGCAGTTCTGCACCAACCCGGGTCTGCTCCTGGTGCCCGAGGGCGCCGAGGGTGACCGCTTTCTGGAGGCCGCCGCGGGCGCCGTCCGGGCCGCCGAGGGGCAGCCGATGCTCACCGAGGGCATCGCCGCCGCCTACGCCCGGGGCACCGAACGACTGCAGCACACACCCGGGGTGACCACCCTGGCCCAGGGGTCGGCAGGTGCCGGCCCCGGGGCACCGGCGCCGCAGTTGTCCCTGGCCGATCCCTCGGCCTGGGACGCCGTCCAGGACGAGGTGTTCGGAGCCTCGGGTGTGGTGGTCCGCTACCGCGACATCGCCGAGGTCGCCGACCGGGTCGCGGCGATGGAGGGCCAGCTGACCGCGACCATCCACGCCACCGAAAGCGATGCCGACCGGGAGGCGGCCGCCGTGCTGTTGCCGGTGCTGGAACAGCGGGTGGGCCGGATCATCTTCAACGGCTGGCCGACCGGGGTCGAGGTGTCGCACGCGATCGTGCACGGTGGGCCGTTCCCGGCGACCTCCGACGGCCGCACCACCTCGGTGGGATCCCTTGCGGTGGAACGGTTCCAGCGTCCGGTCTGTTACCAGGACGTTCCCGAGTCGCTGTTGCCGGACGCCGTCCGGCCGGACAACCCGTGGCGACTGACCCGCCGGATCGACGGGGTGCTCGAGCGCTGATCCGCGGCCGGCGTGGGGGAGTCGGCCGTGGCCTGGTCCTCACCCGGCGCGACCGCCCCCTGGTAGCGCCAGTGCGAGTCGACGGCCTGCGGATCGGCGGTGAAGTGCTGCCCGGCGACACTGCTGAACGGCGACTGAGTCATCTGCTCACTCCTACGGCGACGGAGGCACGGTAAAGAGGCATCGAGCGCATCCTGCTGCCCGGTGCCCGCGGAGTCAGTAGTCAAGATCGAATACCGGCCGTTCGGCTGATGTCCGCGACACGTTGCGGTCAGGCGAACTGTTGATGCTCCACGGCCCACTTGGTGATGCGGGGCACCACCCAGAACGAGTAGATCCCGAAGGTGATCAGGCACAGCACCCACATGGCGAGCCAATGACCGAACAACTCCAGAGCGCTTCCGGTGAACCGGAGGCGTCGCCCGTACAACCATGTGTGCTCGGCACGCCAGCTGTACTGCATTACCACTGCGAGGGGAAGCAGGAGGCCCAGGCTGAACACGGTCACCAGGAAGGCCAGGAGGGCGACCCCGAAATAGCTTGCCGCCCCTCCGTCGAATCTGTACAGCTGGGTCGGGTGGCCCATCGCGGAGTCGGGGGCGCCGGCTGCGAGGGGTCTGGACAGCTGGGTCGGTGATGCGGCGTGCTGCTGTGAAAATCCCTGCGTTGCATAGGGATTGGGCGATGCCGTTTCGTGTTCCCAGTGGGACCGGCCGGTGGCCGGATCGACATAGAACCGCCGCCCGGTGGCGGGGTCCACGTGGAACTGCGTCATCGGTACTCCCTGGTCGATTGGCCGAGACCGGGGAACGCCGGCCGTCTTCCCCCGGTTGCAGCAGGAAACCTCGCGCTGCACGTCGCAGGCATCCTTGTGGCTCGCTGAGCGCCGCGTCAGGTCGGGAGGGGGATTCCCGCTGTTCGCCCGATCACCGGAGTCGGGAGAAGGGTGGCTCGCACGTGACGTGTTCGTTCACAGATGGGCCGTGGACCGGTGCTCGAGGTGTTCAGGTGCCGAACGTGTTCAGGTGCCGAACATCGAGGTGAGCGCGGGGGAGACCTCTCGGTAGGTGCGGATCCGGCGCAACCGGCCGTGACCGGCCCGAGCCAGGTCGGCGGCCAGATCGAGGTCGTGCTCTCCGGTGACGTCGAGCAGCACGTCGAGCCTGGGTAGCCGGGCGGCGATCGGGCGCGGGTCCTCGCCGGCGTTGTGCACGCAGTCCGACAGCAGCAGTACCCGGGACTCGCGCGGCACCGTGCCGGTCAGCTGGCGGCGGGCCACGGTGAGCGGGAAGGCGATGTTGGTCAGGCCCCGGGCGGGCAGTCGCAGCAGGTCCTCGAGCAGCCGGTCGGGCCGCACCCGCTGCCCGAGCGGCAGCAGTACGGCGGCGTCCGACCAGAACGCGATCACCCCGAGCCGGTCCTCGATCTGGCCGCCGGCCTGGTTGCCGGCGAGTTCTCCGGCCAGGGCGCCCACCGTGGCGGCCGCGGTCCGGATCCGTTCTCCGCGCATGGATCCGGAGACGTCGACCAGCAGCACGACGTTGCGCCGGGTACGCACCCGCTCGCGGACGACGATGTCCTCGGGCTCGGGGACCGGGCGTTCGGTGAGCACCTCGAGGGTGCGATCCAGATCGATGTCGTCCGAGCCGCCGCGGTACGGCAGGGCCACCAGCCGGCCGGAGCCGCGCCGCGTTGCCTGGCCCGCCCGCGGCCGGCGGACGGCGAGGCGCGCGGCGATCCGGGCCGCCATCGCCCGGGTCTGCGCGTCGTGACCGCCCGGCCCCTCGGGTGCGACCAGGGCGGCGACGTCGTCGGTGAAGGTGCCCTCGGTGCTGCCGGGCGATCCCGGACGGCGCGCCCCGCCGCGACGGGAGTCGGTGCCGCCCGACTGCACGACCAAGCCCCGGCCGTTGCTCGCCGGGGCGAACAGGGTGGGCTCGACGTCCAGCTGTTTCGGCTTGCGCCGCAACGGTTTCGAGGTAGCCGCCGGGTTGCGCCGGCCGCAACGGGTCAGTGGTCCGTCGGCCGCAACCGTTCTTCAACCGGGGGCGGCGGCCGCCGGTTCGAGCACGAACTGGTTCTCCCAGATCTCGCCGAGCACCTGCTCCACCGTGGTCTCGGCGGTCTCGTCGAGGTGGATGCGTCCGGACAGGGCCACGATCATCGCGTCCCGCACCAGCGGGGGGTAGGCCTCGTCGTCCGGGGAGGAGACGCCGCGCAGGGCGGCCAGGGGAGCGGCGAGCAGAGCCAGGTCGATCGCGCCGCGCACACTGGAGCCCTGCCGCACGTCGACGTGCTCGCGGGTGGCCCGGGTCAGCGTCACCGCGTCGGTGACCAGTCGCTCGGCCAGCGGCCCCGGTTCCAGCGCGGACGATGCCGCCGGAGCGGCGTCGTCCGTGGTCGTGGTGCCGGCAGGTGGTTCGCCGTTGCCGTTCGCCGCGGCGGTCAGGCCGGTGCGCAACCGCACGATGGCCTGCTCGGCGGCGGCGTCCTGATAGTCGACCAGCAGCCGGCAGAGCCGGTCGTGCACCGAGGTGGATAGCCTGGTGGTACCTACGTCGTCGATCGGGTTCATCGAGGCGATCACCCGGAAAGTGCTTGCGGCGGTGATGGTTCCGACCCGTGGGATGGCGATCTGCCGGTCGGCCATGGCGGTCAGCAGGGTGTTCAGGGTGTCCTCGGGTGCTCGGTTGAACTCCTCGATGTACAGGAACCCGCCGCTCCGCATCGCCGAGACCAGCGGTCCGTCGACGAAGGTGTCGGCGCTGTAGTCCTCGCGCAGCACCCGGGCCGGGTTGTGGTGGCCGACCAGTTTGGCCGGGGTGAGATCGGCGTTGCCCTCGACGAAGAGCAGCGGGATGCCCCACTCCCGGGTGATCGCCTTGAGCAGGGTGGTCTTGCTGGTGCCCGGAGGGCCCTCCAGCACGAT
>DAIOVT010000296.1:0-5229 GCA_036758885.1 Kineosporiaceae bacterium | reverse complement strand
GACCGGTGGACGTACCCGCCCGAGCGGCCCCACTGGCCCGGCGGGGCGCCGTCCACAAGAGCTATCCGGCCGGGGCCCGGCCGCTGCGCGGACTCGACCTCACCGTCGCCGCCGGGGTGCTGACCGTGGTGCGGGGACCTTCCGGCTCGGGCAAGAGCACGCTGCTGCGTCTGGTGCTGGGACTGGAACGGCCCGACTCCGGAGTGGCCGAACTCGACGGCCACGACCTGCGCGGTCTCGATCGTGCGGCGCTGGCCGGTCTGCGTCGCGGCCTGCTGTCGTACGTCGGGCAGCAGCCGCAACTCGCCGAGACCCTCGACGGCGCAGCGAATCTCGATCTCGCCCGGACGGTGCGGGGCCTGCCCGTGGACGAGGAGACCGCGCTCGCGGTGCTGCGCGCTCTGGGGCTGACCGCCTTCTCGGGTCGTCCGGTGCAGCTGCTCTCGGGCGGTGAGCGTCAGCGCACCGCCCTGGCCCGGGCTCTCGTCGTCCGGCCCCGGCTGCTGGTCTGCGACGAGCCGACCTCGGCGCTCGACGAGGCGCGCGCCGGTGAGATCTCCTCGCTGCTGGGCGGTTACGCGCGATCGGGGGCCGCGGTGCTGGTCGCCAGCCATGATCCGGTGCTGTGCGAGAAGGCCGATCTGCTGGTCGATCTCGGCGCGCCCGAGGTGCGTGCCGGGCGCACCGGTCAGGGCAGCTGAGCCTCGAGGAAGCCGAGCACCGCGTCCTGGGAATCCGAGGAGGCGTAGAAGATCTCGTTGGCGTGCCCGACGTCGAAGAGCTTGAGCTCGACCGGGATACCGAGCTTCTTCATCGCCTCGTCCATGTTCTTCGACTGCTCGACCGGGGCGGTGCAGTCCTGGGTGCCGTGCTCGAGCAGCATCGGCGGGTCCCCGGCGTCGAGGTAGGTGATCGAGCTTGCCTTCTTGGCCAGCTCGGCGCCCTCGGGGGTGTTCGGTTCGGCGCCGAGCATCCGTCCCTCACTGGTGAAGTCGCGGGAGGTCTCCTCGGTGCAGCCGGCCGCGCGCAGCTGGTCGCTGCGCTTGGCCAGGTCGTTGAACCCGTAGAAGCTGATCGCCGCCTGCACGGCGCTGCTCACCCCGGCGTTGCCCAGGTCGCCCTCGAGATCGGCGACCCCGCCGCTGGTGGCCAGCAACTGGGCGAGGTGGGCGCCGGCCGACTCGCCGAGCACCGCGAACCGGTTCGGGTCCAGCCGCAGCTCGGTGGCGTTGGCGCGCAGGTACCTGACGGCGGCCTTGGTGTCGAAGATGTTCTGCGGGAAGGCTTTTCCGTCTTCGTAGCTCGCGTCGGGATTGAACAGCTGATAGTTGATGCTGGCCGTGGCGTAGCCGGCGTCCATCAGTTTCGCCTTCAGCTGCTCGACCTTCATGTCCGAGCCCTGGCTCCAGGTCTCCTTGTCGCCGGTCCGCCAGCCGCCGCCGTGAATGAAGATCACCAGGGGATAAGGGCCCGCCGTTCCGTCGCCGGGCAGGAACACGTCGAGCTTGTGCTCGTCGCTGCCGTCGTCGGTGTAGTTCAGCCCCACCTGGCTGACCTTGATCTGTGAGGTCGCGCTCGACGACGAGGTCTGTGAGGGTTGCGGGGCCTCGCTACGCGAGCAGGCCGCCAGGCCAACGGTGGCGATGAGGACGGCGGCCACGGCGCCCGTCCGGCGTCGGATGCGCATCAGATCTCTCCCAGTTGAACGACCACCGGGGTGTGGTCGCTGGTTCCCTTGCCGCGCCGGGCGTCCCGGTCGATCGCCGCACCGGCGACCTGCGCGGCGAGCGCGGGACTGGCCAGTACGAAGTCGAGGCGCATGCCCTCGCCGCGGGCGAAGCGCAGCAGTTTGTAGTCCCAGTAGGTGTAGACGCCCGGGCCGGGCGCGAACGGACGCACCACGTCGGCGTACCCGGCGGCGACGACCCGTTCGAACGCGGCCCGCTCGGCCGGGCTGACGTGGGTCTTGCCCTCGAACTTGGTCATGTCCCAGACGTCCTCGTCGCGGGGGGCGACGTTCCAGTCACCCATCAGCGCTATCCGGGCGCCGGGATCCTCACTCAGCCAATCGGTTCCGGCCTCGGCCAGGGCGTCGAGCCAGGCGAGCTTGTAGGTCAGGTGCGGATCCTCCAGGGTGCGGCCGTTGGGCACGTACAGGCTCCAGACCCGCACCCCGTCGCAGGTCGCCGCGATCGCCCGGGCCTCGGCGCGAGGCGGATCCCCCCACGACGGCATCGCCGGAAAGCCGATCCGGACGTCGGCCAGCCCCACCCGCGAGACGATCGCCACCCCGTTCCACTGATTCAGCCCGTGATGGGCGACCTCGTATCCGGCGGCGTGGAAGGGCAACGCGGGGAACTGTTCATCGGTGCACTTGGTCTCCTGCACCGCGAGTACGTCGATCCCGAACCGCTGGATCCACTCGACCACCTGGTCGACGCGTGACCTGATCGAATTGACGTTCCAGGTCGCCAGCCGCACCGAGAGAGCGTACCCAGGCCTTCCTGAACGAAACCTGAAGAGGCCCGCCGATAGGCTCGTCGCCGTGGCCAACTATCTGAAGAGCACCCCCGACGCCCGCGTCGAACTACTCGACCTGATCACCTCGCTGGCCGTCGTCCACGGCCGGGTCACGTTGTCCAGCGGTCTCGAGGCGGACCATTACGTCGACCTGCGCCGGATCACGCTGCACCACCGGGCCGGCCCCCTGGTCGGCGCGGTGATGCTCGACCTGGTGGACGACGCGATCGCCTCGGGCGTGCTGCCGCGCGAGGTGCAGGCGGCCGGCGGGCTCACCCTGGGTGCCGATCCGGTGGCCACCGCGATGATGCACGAGGCCGCCGCCCGCGGCCGGGCCCTGGATTCCTTCGTGGTGCGCAAGCAGGGCAAGGCGCACGGCCTGCAGCGCCGGATCGAGGGACCGGACGTCGAGGGACGTGCGGTGCTCGCCGTCGAGGACACCTCGACCACCGGTGGCTCGGTGCTCACCGCGGTGCAGGCGCTGCGTGAGGCCGGCGCCGAGGTGGTCGGTGTGGCCGTCATCGTCGACCGGGCCACCGGCGCACGGGAGGCCGTCGAGGCCGACGGCCTGCCCTATCTCAGTGCCTACGAGGTCGGCGAACTGGGGCTCTGACCGACAGGCGGTGGGACGCGCCGCTCAGGCGTTGGCGCTCGCCCTGGCCTTGTTCAGCTTGCGGCGCTCGCGCAGGAACTCGAAGCCGACCGGGAGCACCGAGATCAGCACCACCGCGATCAGCATCACCTCGATGTTGTTGCGCACGAACGGGATGTTGCCGAGCGCGGCGCCGAGCAGGGTGACTCCGGTGGCCCAGAGCACCGCGCCGATGCCGCTGTAGATGAAGTAGCGGCGACGGTCCATCTGGGCGACGCCCGCGGTCACCGTGATGAAGGTGCGCACGATCGGCACGAACCGGGCCAGCACGATCGCCCGGGTGCCGTAACGCTCGAAGAACTCGTGCGTCTTCTCCACGTGTTCCTTGCGGAAGATCTTGGAGTTGGGCTTGTTGAAGATCGCCGGGCCGCTGCGCCGCCCGATCTCGTAGCCGACGACGTTGCCCACGAACGCCGAGACCGTGAGCAGCAGGCAGACCAGGGCCAGCGGTGTCTTGATCGCCCCGGTGGTGGTCAGCATGCCCACGGTGAACAGCAGTGAGTCGCCCGGCAGGAAGAACCCGATGAGCAGGCCGCACTCGGCGAAAATGATCGCCACCGAGCCCCACAGGGCCCATGGGCCGAGCCTTTCGAGCAGGGTCTGAGCATTGAGCCACTCGGGCCCGAGGGCGGGAGCAGCGGTCATCATGACGTCCATGAACACGCCTCCAGGTTACGGGGTCGGACCTTGGCAGGGGCTGTGGCCCGGCGATGACCGCTATGACCAGCAGCTTCTGCGCGACGGCGACCGGCGCAACGTGGTCGACCGCTACCGCTACTGGCGGGTCGAGGCGATCCGCGCCGACCTGGACACGACCCGCCACCCGTTCCACGTCGCGATCGAGAACTGGGAGCACGACTTCAACATCGGCTCGGTGGTGCGTACCGCCAACGCGTTCAACGCCGCGGGCGTGCACATCGTCGGCCGCCGCCGCTGGAACCGCCGCGGTGCCATGGTCACCGACGCCTACCTGCATGTGCACCACCATCCGGACGCCGCGGCGCTCGCGAGCTGGGCCGCCGATCGGGCATTGCCGGTACTGGGCGTGGACAACCTGCCCGGGGCCGTACCGATCGAGACCTACGCCGTGCCGCGGGAGTGCGTGCTGGTCTTCGGCCAGGAGGGCCCAGGGCTGAGCGAGGCGATCCGTGCGGTGAGTGTGGACGTGCTCTCGATCGCGCAGTTCGGGTCGACCCGCTCGATCAACGCCGGTGCCGCCGCGGCGATCGCGATGCACTCGTGGATCAGACGGCACGCGTCCTCGGCGTAGTGCCGCACGCGTAAATGCCCGGGCTGTCTCGGTGCGCCGTGTTCGTCATTGGCCGAACGCGTCAGGGTGCACCGGGCGGAGAGCCGATTCCCGGGAGCAGGCCGACTGACCAGGATCTCTCACCGGTAGGGAAAATTCTGGGAAAGGCTGAGAATGAGTTTCAGGAGTTTCGGCGCAAGTCGGGCGCGAGTGTGCAAAACCGCTGCGGGAGTAGGGGTTCTGGGGCTGGTCGGTGCCTTGATGCCGGTGCTGCCGGCCTTGGCGGCGAGCGGGCTCACGGTGACCGTGGGGGCGCCCCAGGTGATGGCGGCTACCTCGACGGCGCTGTTGACCGGTGTCGACGTCACAGGGCCGGCGGACCCCGACACTCCTACCCTGGTGGCCCTCAGCGCCACCGGCGGAACCATGACGTTGCCACTGGCGACGACCTCTGGGGTGACGATGCAGGGTTCCGCGCCACGCTCGGACACCGGGACGCTGGTGTTCTTCGGCACGCTGACACAGGTGAACACGGCGATCGACGAGGTGGTGTTCACCACGGGCCTGGGCAGCGCCGCCGCATCGGTGAAGGTGGTCGCGCTCCCGTACGACGGCGACGACTACCGGTACAACCCGGTGAACGGCAACGTGTACCGGGTTGCCGCCTCGGGCGCCGCGATGACCTCCACGGACGGTTTCGCCGACCTCAACACCTCGGCGGAGGCAGACACGTATCGCGGCCTGGCCGGTCACCTGCCGTACCTGAGGAGCCAGGCGGCGACCGACTACCTCGAGTACTGGGGCGAGG
>DAIOVT010000295.1:0-5242 GCA_036758885.1 Kineosporiaceae bacterium | reverse complement strand
CACGCCTCGGGGCTCGCACCGGAGGCGACCGTGTCGGTGAACGGGTAGAGGTTGGAGACCAGCAGGTCGAACGGTTCGACGTCGAGGTCGGCGAGCTGCTGCACGTGCGCCGGCAGCCGGCGGTCGGCGAGCAGACCCGCGTGCACCTTGGGGTGCAACGTCTTCACCCGCCCGTCCAGACACTCGGGGAAGCCGGTCAGCTCCTCGACCGCGGTGACCGGTACCCCTGCCTCGGCGATCCGCGAGGCCGTCGACCCGGTGGAGACCAGCGCGACGCCGGACTTGTGCAGCGCGGTGGCCAGCTCGACCAGACCGGTCTTGTCGTACACCGAGATCAGCGCCCGCCGGATCGGCACCCGGCCCTCGGTGCCGCCGGTGCCGCCGTCCACTCCAGTGCTCATCCGAATCGGACCTTCCTGTCCTCGATGCTCCAGCCGTCGCGCACCATGCGCGTCACGACGTCGACCAGCAGTTCCCGTTCGACGACCTTGATGCGCTCGTGCAGCGTCGGTTCGTCGTCGCCGTCCAGCACCTCGACCGCGCGCTGCGCGACCACCGGGCCGCTGTCCACGCCGGCGTCCAGCAGCATCACCGTCGCCCCGGTCACCTTGACCCCGTAGGCGAGGGCGTCACGCACGGCGTGCGCGCCGGGGAAGGCCGGCATCAGCGCGGGGTGGGTGTTGATCGTCCGCTCGGCGAACGCCTTCAGGTAGGCCGGCCCGAGCAGCCGCATGAATCCGGCGCAGACCACCAGGTCGGGCGAGAACACCTCGACGGTCTTGGCGACCGCCTCGTCCCAGGCCGCACGGCCGTCGAAATCGGCGGGCCGGACGACGGCGGTCGGCACCCCGGCCGTCCTGGCCCGTTCGAGCCCGAGCGCATCGTCGCGATCACAGACCACACCCGCCACGCGGTAGGCCCGTTCGGCAGGCGCGGAAGCGTCCAGCAGGGCCTGCAGCAACGTGCCGGTGCCTGACACCAGCACGACGATTCCGGAAACGGCGCGCGGCTGCTGGCTCACGTACCAGAACGATACTGGCTGCCCGGGGCCAGCCGGCCCGAGGCCGCCCGGATCAGCACCGAGGCCCACATCCGGTAGGGCGCCCAGCGCTCGGCGAACGCGGTGTACTCGGCGTCGTCCAGCTCGTGATCGATGCCGTAGACCTCGTGCACGAGCTTGCGGACCCGGGGCTCGTTGAGCGGCAGCGCGTCGACCAGGCCACAGGCCCGCAGCACCACCAGCGCGGCGTAGAAGGGTCCGATCCCGGGCAGGGTGCGCAGATCGGTCATCGCGTCGTCGGGGGTCATCGCCAGCAGCCGGTCGATGTCGAGGCGTCCGGCGAGGGCGGCCCGGGCCACCGCGTGCAGCCGCTCGATCTTGACCTCGTTCAGCCCGGGCACCGATGCGACGCCGAGCAGCGCGGTCGGGCCCGGGAAGGAGAACATCGTCCGCCCGGCGACCACGAACCGCTCGCCGAACCGCTGCGACATCCGTGCCCGGATCGCGGCGGCCTGCGCGGTGTGGATCCGGGCGCTCAGCACCGACCAGGCCGTCGCCTCGTACGGCGAGCAGAACTGCGGCGGCCGAAGTCCCGGGGCGGCCGCCTGCAACGCCCCGATCACCTCGTCGCGCCGTCCGAGGTCGGCGAAACCGGTGCCGTCGACATCGACCGACAGGATCCGGGCCACCTGCGCCGCGATCACGTCGCCGGCGGCTGCATCGGCGTCGGTGGTGACGTCCAGATGCAACTGATTGCCGTCCTGCCGGATCGCGACGCCCGCGGCATGGTCGTGATCGCCGTCCACGGTGAGCGTCATCCGCATCGTGCCGTCGAAGCCCTCGTCACCGTACGGGCCGAAGCCGAAGGTCGCGGACTCCTCGAGCGAGTACGGGCCGCGGACGACGAGGGTCCGCTCGAACCGGGTCCGCCCGATGGTCTTCTGTGTCTCCTGCGTGCTGGTCATGACACCAGCCTGCGCCGATAACCTGACGTCTACTGTCGGGTTATCGCGCAGTTCTGCATGATCACGGGTTCAGCGGGCGAAACGGTCGGCCGCCGCGGGAGCGGCCCGGCGGACCAGCATCAGCAGCACCGCACCGACGGCGACCTCGGCGGCGAAGGCACCGGCGACCAGCAGCGGGTTCGGACCCACCGTGCCGAGGCGTCCGGGACCGGCCGGTCCCCCGGACAGCCAGGCCAGCACCCCGGCGGCGAGGCCCGACCCGATCGCGAGCGCCGCGACGTCCTCGACCGCGCCGAGCCAGCCACCGCGCGGGCTCAGCGCATCGAGGCGCAGCTGCATGTTCGCGCCGACCGCGCCGGCGATCACCGGCACCGCGAGCACCGCCATCACGTACCCGGGGTGCTGCCCGGGCGGCGGCAACGCGCCGAGCACCGGCAGCGCCGGCAGCGGACCCAACGTGGTCGCCACCGGCGAGACCGTCGAGCCGGCACCGATCGCGAACCCCGGACCGATCAGCGCCGAGGACACCCAGATCAGCAGGTTGGGCAGCAACAACAGCTGCAACAGCGTGATCGTGGCGACGCCGAGCACGCCACCGCCGAGCGCCGAGTAGAGGTCGATCACCCGGCCGATGCCGAAGCCGAGCCCGATCACGATCGCCAGAGCGGCCGCGGCCGCGACGGTGCCCAGGGCGGCGGCCACCGGACTCAGCGCCCGGGTCACCAGCTCGCCGCCGGGCAGTGCCGCCACCCGGTCGAGCACGGCGTACCACGCCCCCCGGACGCCTCCGCAGACATAGACGGCGCTACCGACCCAGCCCCCGGCGAGCGCGAACAACGGCGGCCCGAACAGCGCCTGCCAGATCACGGCGCCGAACTGCGGGGTCACCGCGAAGGCGGCCACCAGCAACGCGATCAACCCGTGCACCACCGCCATGGTGACCAGCGCCTGTCGGGGGGCCGGGCTCGGTGTCGCCCGGCTGTGCCCGGTGGCGATCCGCTCGGCCAGCGGGTCGAGGCTGCGGGCCAGCCGGACGCCGGCGAAGACGCAGGCCAGGAACGGGACGACGGCCACACCGAGCGGCACCAGACCGAGATGCCCGCCGCCGGCCAGCAGCAGTCCGACGTGCTGGGCGAGCAGCCAGAACAGCCCCGAGGTCGCCACCACGTCGAGCCAGGACGCCTCGCCGCCCCCGGTGACCACCCAGGTCGCCGCGACCGGAACGCTGATCACCGCGAGCGACGCCGCGGCGGCCTGGAACGCGGCGATCGCGCCGGCCGCCGGGATCATCGGCAGCAGGTCACCGGCCGATCGCGTGTCACGTTCGCTGGTGCTGGTCATCGCTCCATGCTCGCCCGCGCCGGCCGCCCTCCCCAGCAGGACGCGCCGGGTATCCCTACTCTTGCCCCCATGACCCGTGCTGAGCAGCAATCCGAACAGCCGCCTGCCTCCCGGCCGGCCGCACTGCGAGCCCTCGCCCAGGCCTTCGACGACGGACTGCTCACCCAGCTCGGTCCCTTCCTGGAGCGCCGCTTCGAGCACTACCGGCTGATCGGCATGGGCGGCTCGTACTCGGTGGCGGCCCAGTGCGCCGCCTGGATGCGGTCGCTGAACCTGGACGCCGCCGCCGAGCGGGCCAGCAGCTGGTACGGCTTCCCGATGGACGAGAACACCCTGACCATCGCGGTGTCGTCGTCCGGGGCGACCACCGAGGTGCTCGACCGGCTGGACCGGCTCGACGGCCACTTCCCGGTGCTGGCGATCACCAACGTCGCCTCCTCGCCGCTGACCTCGCGTGCCGGCGCCGTGCTGCCGATCCACGCCGCGGCGACCACCGGAACCACCGCCGGGGCGAACCAGCACGCAGCGCTGGTGCTGCACGCGCTGGCCATCCTGTTCTCCGGCGGCCTGCCCGACATGGTCGCCCGCGACCTCGCGGTGCTCACCGGCAAGGTCGCCGACGCGACCGAGGATCTGCTCGACCGCCGGGCGGACTGGTCACCCGCCGCCGCGGCGGCGCTCGGGATCGACGAAGGGCCGGACGGCGAGATCGTCTGTCTCGCTCCGGCGGAACGGATCTCGTCGGCCGAGCTCGCCGCCCTGGCGCTGCGCCGGGGCGCCGGACTCGCGGCCGGGGCGATCGAGACCGCCGACTACTGGCACACCGGGCCGGTGCCCCGGGCGGGCCAGGACCCACGCACCAGCCCCGGCTCGGCGTTGCTGTTCACCGGCAGCGGCTACGAGAAGGACACGGTCAACCGGCTGATCGCACTCGGCACCAGGATCGTCGCGATCGGCGCGGGTTCGGACACGGCCGAACTCACCGCAGCGGGGGCGGTCGCCGTCCGGTTCCGCAACGATGCGCATGACAAGACCGCCCTGCACACCGAGGCGTTCGTCGCCGAACTGCTCGCCGACTCGGCGGGCGACTGACAGCCGATTGACAGCCGGTTCAGCCGCGCGGGTCGGGCCAGCGCAACAGCCCGTCGAGCAGCCGGATCAGGTTCTCGCTGAAGAAGTCCCCGCCGGCGGCGCCGGGTGGCGGAGCGTTCTCGATCATGGCGCCGAGCGCCGGGTACTGCGCCGGGTCGGCACCCTCGATCATGGTGCGCGCGAAGCTGTCCGGCCGCGACGAGTGCCCGGTGAGCAGCTCGCCCACGGTGTACTGCCACACCAGCGCGTAGCCGACCCGGGCGTCCCGATCGCTCAGGCCCGAGCGGGCCAGCGCACCGAAGATGCGCTCCATCGCGGGCAGGATCAACGGACTGGCCAACTGCTCGGTGACCAGCAGCCGCAACGCCCAGGGGTCCTCACCGAGCGCCTCGTGGATCGCCGTCATCACCCCGGTGATCTCGGCCCGCGGGTCCTGGGCCGGCTCGGGCAACCGCACCCGCTCGGCGACCACGCCGAGCATGCCGACCAGCAGGTCCTCGCGATCGGCGACGTGCCGGTAGAGCGACATCGGCGAGGTGTCCAGCTCCTCGGCCAGCCGTCGCATGGTCACCGTCTCGGTGCCCTCGAGCCGGGCCAGCCGCACCGCCTGGGCCACGATCATCGCCCGGGACAGGGCCACTCGACGCGCTCGACGCTGTCCGGACTCCGAGGTGGTCACGCAGGTCAGTCTCGCAGCCGGCTCATCCGCCGTCCGAGGGTCAGCCCGACGGCGCCCACGGTGAGCACCGCCGCACAGATCATCGGCAGCCGGTCGTCCAGCGCGTACAGCGCCGAACCGGCCAGCGGACCGACCACGAACGAGAGCCCGGTGGTGCCGGAGAGC
>DAIOVT010000294.1:0-5251 GCA_036758885.1 Kineosporiaceae bacterium | reverse complement strand
CGTCCGGGCGAGTTCGGGCCCGGCCGCCGCCGCTCGGCCGGCGGGGGCGCCGTCCGGGGGTCAGGCCAGGGCGACCAGGGCCAGGTAATCCGCACCCCAAAGATCCTCTTCGCCGTCCGGGAGCAACAGCACCCGCTCGGGGTCGAGGGCCCGCACCGCGGCCTCGTCGTGGGTCACCAGCACCACCGCGCCCTGGTAGTTGCGCAGCGCCGAGAGGATCTCCTCCCGGCTGGCCGGGTCGAGGTTGTTGGTCGGCTCGTCGAGCAGCAGCACGTTCGCGCCGCTGACCACCAGCGAGGCCAGGGCCAGCCGGGTCTTCTCGCCGCCGGAGAGCACACCCGCCGGCTTGTCGACGTCGTCCCCCGAGAAGAGGAACGACCCGAGCACCGAACGCACCTGGGTGTCGGTGAGATCGGGTGAGGCGCTGCGCATGTTCTCCAGCACCGTGCGGTCGGTGTCCAGGGTCTCGTGCTCCTGGGCGTAGTAGCCGAGCCGCAACCCGTGCCCGGCCTGCACCGATCCGGTGTCGGCGGTCTCCACCCCGGAGAGCAGCCGCAGCAGCGTGGTCTTTCCGGCGCCGTTCAGACCGAGGACGACGACCCGGCTGCCCCGGTCGATGGCCAGGTCGAGGTCGACGAAGACCTCGGTGCTGCCGTAGGTCTTGGACAGCCCCTCGGCCCGCAGCGGCGTGCGGCCGCAGGCGACCGGGTCGGGGAACCGCAGCCGGGCCACCCGGTCGGCGCGGCGCTCGTCCTCGACGCCCTCGAGCAACCGTTCGGCGCGGCGGGCCATGTTCTGCGCGGCGGTGGCCTTGGTGGCCTTGGCCCGCATCTTGTCGGCCTGGGCGAGCAGCGCACCGGCCTTCTTCTCGGCGTTTGCGCGTTCCCGCTTGCGGCGGCGTTCGTCGATCTCACGCTGGGCCAGATAGGCCTTCCAGCCGAGGTTGTAGATGTCCAGTTCCGAGCGGTTGGCGTCGAGATGGAACACCTTGTTCACACTGGCGTCCAGCAGTTCGACGTCGTGGCTGATCACGATCAGCCCGCCCGACCAGCCGGCGAGCATGCCGCGCAGCCAGACGATCGAGTCGGCGTCCAAGTGGTTGGTCGGCTCGTCGAGCAGCAGCACCTCGGAGTCGGAGAACAGGATCCGGGCCAGCTCGACCCGGCGGCGCTGGCCGCCGGAGAGGGTGCCCAGCGGCTGTCCCAGCACCTTCTCGGGCAGCCCGAGCGATGCGGTGATCGTCGCCGCCTCGCTCTCGGCGGCGTAACCGCCCCGGCTGGTGAACTCGGCGTCGAGCCGGGCGTAGCGGGTCATCGCGGCGTCCCGGGTCTCCTCGACGGCGCTGGCCATCTCGCCCTCGGTCCGCCGCATCCGGGCGACGATCTCGTCGAGCCCGCGCGCGGAGAGCACCCGGTCGCGGGCCAGCTGCTCCAGGTCGCCGGTGCGCGGGTCCTGCGGCAGATAGCCGATCGAACTGCCCCGGGTGACCGTGCCCGCGGCGGGCAGGGCCTCGCCGGCGAGCACCTTGGTGAGCGTTGTCTTGCCTGCTCCGTTACGGCCGACCAAACCGATCCGGTCACCGCTCCCGACTCGGAAGGAGGCTCCCTCGACCAGCAAACGGGCACCCGCCCGGAGCTCCAGGCCCTGCGCGACGATCATGTTGATTACTTCTTCTCCGGAACACTTCGTGGCGATCTGCCAGCGGTTACGGTAGTGCCCGAACATTTCGCCGGACGATTCCGTTCCCCTGCGGTTGGTCGTGCGGTTGATCGGGTTAGTGGTGGCGCGAGCTGGAGGCACAGGTGCCCATCGACTTCGAGAACCAAAGCGTCGACGTGGGCGGGGTGGACGATCGGCGAGGCGGCGGCGGTATGAGCGGCGGCCTGGCGATCGGCGGTGGTGCCGGAATCATCGGCGTCATCATCTTCCTGCTCAACATGTTTCTCGGCGGCGGCGCGAGCACGTCGGGCCTGAGCCCGGTCAACGTCGGCGCGAACGGCACCGCGAACACCGAGAGCGCGCAGCAACTCTCCGACAGGTGCAACACCAGCGGAGCCCTGCAGCAGTACAGCGACTGCCGGATCATCAAGGTCTACGACATCGCGAACGACGTGTGGCAGGCCGAGTTCCAGCGCCGCAACATCGAGTTCAACAAGCCGAGGCTGGCCTTCTTCAGCGACCAGACCCAGACCGGGTGCGGGGCGGCCACCGCCGACGTCGGCCCGTTCTACTGCCCGGCCGACCAGGAGATCTACTTCGACCTGAACTTCCTCGACGTGCTGCAGCAGAAGTTCGGCGCGGCGGGCGACTACGCGCAGGCCTACATCACCGCTCACGAGTACGGGCACCACCTGCAGACGATCCTCGGTATCGAGCCGCAGGTGCGGCAGCTGCAGAACCGCAACCCGAGCCGGGCGAACAACTACTCGGTGGCGCTGGAACTGCAGGCCGACTGCTTCGCCGGGGTCTGGGCGAACCTCTCCCAGAACGTGCCCGGCAACAGCATCAAGCTGACCCAGCAGAACATCGCCGAGGCGCTGAACGCCGCCCGCGCCGTGGGTGACGACACGATCCAGCAGAAGGTGCAGGGCCGGGTCGACCCCGACGGCTTCACCCACGGCTCCGCCGCGCAGCGTCAGGAGTGGTTCTCCAACGGCTTCTCCACCGGCGACATCAACCAGTGCAACACCTTCAAGCAGTACGGGCTGAGCAGTTGAGGCGGGCACTCGGCGCGCGGGAGCTGGCCCTGGTCGCGGTCTTCGCCGCGCTGATGGCCGTGCTCGGGCTGCCCGGGGCGTTCGCGATCCCGGGGACCCCGGTACCGGTGACGGCGCAGACCCTGGGCGTGATGCTGGCCGGCTGCCTGCTGGCACCGAGAACCGCGGTCTACGCGATGCTCACCTTCCTGGCCCTGGTCGCGGCGGGCCTGCCGCTGCTGGCCGGCGGCCGCGGCGGGCTCGGCGTCTTCGCCGGGCCGAGCGTCGGTTACCTGGTTGCCATGCCCGTGGCGGCGGGGGTGATCTCGCTGGTGGCCCGCTCGGTGCTGACCCGTTCGTCGCTGTCGGGCGACGGTTCGACCCGGCCGCACAACGTGCGGCGGGTGCTGCCGGCCTATCTGGCCGCGAACGTCCTCGGCGGGGTGCTGGTGGTCTACGCCCTGGGCATCCCGGGAACGGCACTGCGCACCGACCTGTCGCTGCCCGCCGCGGCGGTCAGTGCACTGGCCTACCTGCCCGGGGATCTGATCAAGGCCGTCGTCGCAGCCGTGGTGGCGGCCTCGGTGGTGCGTGCGTATCCCCGGATCACGGAGTTCGCCGGCGCCCGATGACCCGCGCCGGGCAGATGCGCCGGGGCCGACCGGACCTGTTCCAGAGGGTGTCGCAGTTGCGGGCCGCCGATCCGGACGCGGTCGCCTGGTACGGCCCGGACGGCGTGCCGACCTCACGCGCGGAGCTGGTCCGGCTGGTCGAGCTGGTTTCCGTTGCGGCAGAACGGAGAAGCACCGATCCCGATACTGATACTGATCCCGCCGACCCGCGCGGCGCCGTCCTGCAGCAGTTGGCCGATCAGGCCCGCGGCCGCCGGACCCTGCGGCTGGCGACGTCCGGGTCGACCGGACCGGCGACACCGCTGCATCGGCACGTGCGCTCCTGGACCGCCGGCATGCCCGTGTGGCAGAGCCGCTCACCGACCGCGCTCTTCGGCCCGGGCAGCATGCTCTGGGCCCCCGGTGCCGGCAGTTCCACACTCACCGTGCACGCGCTCTGGCAGGGGCTCTACTGCGGTGTACCGGTACTGGTCAGCGGCCCCTGGCGCGGGGTTCCGCAGCCGTTGCGCCGCCTGGTCGACGGGGTGGACGTGCTGCACACCGTGCCCGCGGTGCTCGAGCGGGTCCTCGACCTCGACCCGGTTCCCGCCCGGCTGCGCACGGTACTGATCGGCGGGGCTCACCTGACCACCGAGCTCCGCGGCCGGGCAACGGCGCGCGGGATCAGGGCGCTCGCCTACTACGGCGCCGCAGAGACCTCCTTCGTCGGCCTGGACGACGACGGGCTGGGGATGCGTCCCTTCCCGGGGGTCGAGGTACAGATCCGGGCGGGCCGGCTGTGGGTGTCCTCCCCCTACCTGGCCCTGGGCACTCCGCCCGGTACCGCGCGTCGCAACGGTTGGCTGAGTGTCGGCGACCGGGCCCGATGGCTGACCGATGCCGGTTCGCCGGCACGGCGCGAGCCACGACGGCGCCGCTTCGAGGTGCTCGGACGTCCCGGCGCGGTGCAGGTCGCCGGGCACACCGTGCACCTGGCCGAGGTCGAGTCGGCGCTGGCTTCCGTCACCGGAGTGGCCGAGGTGGTCTGCGCGGGCATCGAGCATCCGGTGGTGGGGGTCAGGGTGGCCGCCGCGCTGCGGCCGACCCCCGGCACCGACCCCGGTCCGGTGCTGGCCGCGGTGCGCGCCCGGGTGCGGGAACTGCCCGCGGCGGCCCGGCCGGTGCGGTTGCTGGTACCGGCCACGATGCCCCGCACACCGGCCGGCAAACCCGATCGGGCCGTGCTGACCGCGTTGCTGAACCGGGCCGGCGACGAGCATGGCAGTGACCTGCCGGACGACGATGAGTGATCGCCGCGCGGTGCTGGTGGCGGCGCACCGGACGCCGCTGCGCAGTGTCCGAGCGGGCGGTGCGGCCTCGGCCGCCCAACGCCGGCTCTCCCCCGTCGACCTGGCCGCGCTCACCCTGGCCGCCGCGGCGCGGCAGGGTGCCGCGCTCGGCCCGCCCCGCGACGTCGTCCTCGGCAGCGCCTGTCCGCCGCCGGGCAACCTGGCCCGGGTGGCGGCCCTGGCCGCGGGTCTGGGCGACGTCGTGCCGGGTGTCACGATCGACCGGCAGTGCGGCGCCGGGCTCGACGCGGTGCGCCTGGCGGCGGCCCTGATCGGGGCCGGACAGCTCGGGACGGGCGAGCTGCTGCTGGCCGGCGGAGTGGAGGCGCCGAGCAGCAGCGGCACCGCCCGGGCCAGCTTCGCACCGCCCGGGCACGCCGACCCGGAGATGGGTCCGGCGGCGGAGGAACTCGCTGCGGGACAAGGGATTTCGCGTGAGCGCCAGGACGCCTACGCGCACCGCTCCTACGCCCTGGCGGCGGCCTGCGCGCGCGCCGGCGGGTATGACGACGAAATCGTCGCGGTGCCCACCCCGGACGGTCCGATCACCCGGGACGACCGGCCGCGCGCGGTGCGGGCCGAGGTGCTGGCCAGG
>DAIOVT010000293.1:1724-5263 GCA_036758885.1 Kineosporiaceae bacterium | reverse complement strand
GCACATGCTGCGCATCTTCTTCACCGGCGCCTTCCGCAAGCCGCGTGAGATCAACTGGCTGATCGGCTGCCTGTTGCTGATCCTCGGCATCCTCGAGGGTTTCGCCGGCTACTCGCTGCCGGACGACCTGCTCTCGGGCACCGGCATCCGGATCGCCTCGAGCATCATCCTGGCGATCCCGGTGATCGGCTCGTACATCAGCTTCTTCCTGTTCGGGGGTGAGTTGCCCGGCGAGGCGTTCATCCCGCGTCTCTACACGATCCACGTGCTGCTGCTGCCGGCGATCTTCCTGGCTCTGATCGGGGTGCACCTGGTGCTCCTGGTCGTGCAGAAGCACACCCAGTACCCCGGCCCGGGACGGACCAACAAGAACGTCGTCGGCTACCCGCTGTTCCCGGTGTACGTCGCCAAGGCCGGTGGCTTCTTCTTCATCGTCTTCGGTGTCATCACCCTGATCTCGGCGTTGATCACGATCAACCCGATCTGGTCCTACGGCGGATACGACCCCTCCCCCGTGACCGCGGGCTCCCAACCCGACTGGTACATGGGATGGCTGGACGGATTCGTCCGGCTGACCCCGGGCTTCACCGAATTCACCCTGCTCGGCTTCACGTTCTCGTTCAACATCCTGATACCGGCTCTGATCATTCCGGGTCTGATGTGTACGCCATGGCTGCTCTATCCATGGATCGAACAGTGGGTGACCGGTGACAAGCGCGAGCACCACCTGCTCGACCGCCCGCGCAACGCCCCCACCCGCACCGCACTCGGTGCGATGGGCCTGGTCTTCTACACGATCGGCTGGATCAGCGGCGGTAACGACGTCATCGCGGTGAAGCTGCACCTGTCGATCAACGACATCACCAACATCCTGAGGGTGGCACTGTTCGTCGTCCCACCCATCGTCTACTTCCTGACCAAGCGGATCTGTCTGGGTCTGCAGGAACGAGACCGGGAGAAGGTGCTGCACGGCCGCGAGACCGGTGTCATCGTCCGCACCGAGGAGGGCAAGCACTTCGAGGTGCACGAGCCGCTCGACCCGTACACCCGCTGGACCCTGGTTCAGCACGAGGTGCACGAGCCGATCGGCGAGTTGAGCTCCGAGGACGCCAACGGTGTCCGACGCCCCGGCAGCGGACTCGACAAGCTGCGCAAGAAGGTGTCCGGCTTCTACTTCTCCGACCGGGTCGCTCCGGTCACTCCCTCCGAACTGGAGGCCGCTCACCACGAGCACGGTGACCACGGCGACGAACACGCCGTCGAGAGCGACGACACCAAGGCCGTCGCCGGCCACTGACCCGCCCTTCGATCTGGCTGTCACGGGAGCTGAGCTTCCGTGGCAGCCAGATCGCTTTTATCTGGGGTTGGTTCGCACTTGGTCGCGCCCGGCTGGGGGGCAGCGGCAACGCATCGCCGGCCGGGCTAGGCCTTGAGATGCGCGGACTGCCTCGCCCCGCCATCGACAACGGCCCCCGACGTGGCCGACTCAGGCTGTTAGACCAACCCACCGGACAGCAGCGGAGTCGGTGCCGGGAGGGCTTTCGGGGCGCTGGCATTAGGTCTGGCAGTGAGCGAGCGAAGCGAAGCGGGGAGACCGCGCCTCGAAAGTCCTCTCGCCACCGGCGACCGTGCCCAGACGGACAACGGACCGGAAACCTCGTGCAAGCGGTCGGTCGCGGGTCCTACGTGGCGGTGTAGGCGCTGAAGGGCAGGTTCCAGTCGGTGTAGCCGTTGCCCTGCTCGAGCGAGCGACTACCGCCGCTGAAGACGGCGACATCACCGATCTGGACGTTGTCGTACAACCATTTGGCGTTGGCGGTGCTCAGACCCGTACAGCCATGACTGACGTTGGCGCGGCCCTGGGAACCGACCGACCAGGGTGCGGCGTGGAAGTACTCGCCGCTCCAGGTCAGCCGCATCGCCCAGTTGACCTTGAGGTTGTAGTAGTCGGGATCGGTGGAGTCGATGCCGGTGGTCGCGGCGTCCATCGTCACCTGGGACTCGCGGTCCATGACGACCTTGATGCCGTTACGGGTGGAGAAGCCCGGCTTACCGGTCGTCACCGGCATGGTGCGCACGGTCTTGCCGTCGCGGGTGAACGTCATCGTGTGCTTGGCCATGTTGACCGTCATGCGTTGGTCGGAGCCGATCTCGAACTTCGTGGTCACGGTGCGCTTGCCCCACTGCCCCTTGGCCAGCTCGGTGCCCGAGGTCGATGCGGTCACCTGCACCTTGGTACCCGGCGCCCAGTAGTCCTTGGGCCGGTAGTGCGCCTCGGTGTCGGAGAACCAGCGCCAGCCACCGGTCACCGAGGGCGTGCTCTGCACCTTGAGCGCGGCCAGGGCCGCGTCCTTGTTCTTGACCGGCTGCGAGAAGACCACGATCACCGGCATGCCGACCCCGACCTTCCAGTCGTCACCCGGGATCAGCGTGGTATTGACCAGGCGAGTGGCCTTGACCGTAGTGAAGGTGGAGGTCTGCTGGACGGCCTCGCCGTCCTCACCGATCGCCGAGGCGGTCACGGTGTAGCTGGTGCCCGCGGACAGGGGCTGGGTGTTCCGCCAGGTGCCGGTGGCGTCGACGGAGCCGCCGACCTGCTTGCCCGCCTTGTCGGTCAGACGCACGCTGTTGAGCTTGCCGTTGACCAGGCTCACCGACACGGGCCGGTCGGCTCGCACGGGGGTGGTCGAGGAGGCCGGCGAGATGCTCAGGGTCGGCTTGACCGGGGTCGGGGACGCCGAGGGCAGGGTGCCCGAGGCACCTGACACGATGCCCTGTGGCTCACCCCCCTGGCAGCCGGCCACCAAGAGGCCGACGGCGGCAACCAGACCGATGTACCGAAGCCTGTTCCGCACCCGGGAACCACGAACCTTGCTCAGCTCACTCACGCCCTCTGTGACGGAGCCGTTGCCCGGCGCGTGCCAGTATCAGTGGGCGTGTTCTCCCCGGTAGAACTCGAACACCCATCCGACGATGGCAACCGCTGCAACGGCCACACCGATGTAGACCAGCCACCAGCCTACGGCGATGCCCATGAAAATGATGGCTCCGCCGAGCGCAAGCGGGAACGGCCACCACGACTGGGGGGCGAAATCGCCCAGTTCTCCCGCTCCCTGGTCGACCTGCCCGAGCAGGTCGTCCTCCGGACGCATGTAGTCGCTGTTCGGACCGTCGGCGTTCTTGCTGAGGTGATTGCGCGTGTAGAGCAGATACCAGCCGATCAGGGCGAACATCAGCCCGGTCATGGTGATCGCCGGCAGCCCCATCAGCTCTTTGAAGTCGGTCATGTAGCCGTAGAACACGGCCACGACGACGAAGAACGGGATGAGGATCAGGAAGAGTTTCGCCTCTGCCTTCACTGCGTCCCTCCACGGGAGTCACGAGCCGCGGACAACAACTGTGGATCCGCCTCGGCGACGACACCGAGCTCGGCCTCCGGGTGGTGCAGGTCGAAGGCCGGCCGCTCGCTGCGGATGCGTGGCAGCGAGTTGAAGTTGTGCCGCGGCGGCGGGCAGGACGTCGCCCACTCCAGTGAGGCG
>DAIOVT010000293.1:0-1714 GCA_036758885.1 Kineosporiaceae bacterium | reverse complement strand
AGGATCGCCGCGCCGACGGTGGAGATCTGGTTGTAGAGGGTGAACCCGTCCTCGGGCATGTAGTCGGCGTAGCGCCGTGGCATGCCCTCCACACCCAGCCAGTGCTGGATCAGGAACGTGGTGTGGAACCCGATGAAGGTGAGCCAGAAGTGCCACTTGCCGAGCGTCTCGTTCAGCATCCGGCCGGTGAGCTTCGGCCACCAGAAGTAGAAGCCGGCGTACATCGCGAACACCACGGTTCCGAAGATCACGTAGTGGAAGTGGGCCACGACGAAGTAGGTGTCGGAGATCTGGAAGTCCAGGGGCGGCGACGCCAGGATGATCCCGGTGAGACCGCCGAAGAGGAAGGTGGCCAGGAAGCCCAGGGTCCACAGCATCGGCGTCTCGAAAGTCACCGACCCCCGCCACATCGTGCCTATCCAGTTGAAGAACTTCACGCCGGTGGGCACCGCGATCAGCATCGTCATGAAGGAGAAGAAGCCGAGCGAGACCTGACCGGTGACGTACATGTGGTGCGCCCACACGGCCACCGACAGCGCCGCGATAGTGATGGTCGCCATCACCAGTGTCTTGTAACCGAAGATCGGCTTCCGGCTGAAGACCGGAAGGATCTCGGAGGCGATGCCGAAGAACGGCAGCGCAAGGATGTACACCTCTGGGTGCCCGAAGAACCAGAACAGGTGTTGCCAGAGCATGGCGCCACCGTTCTCGGGTTCGAAGATCTGCCCGCCGAACCGCCGGTCGACCTCGAGCCCGAACAGTGCGGCGGCGAAGGGCGGGAACGCGATCAGGATCAGGATGCTGGTGATCAGCGTGTTCCAGGTGAAGATCGGCATCCGGAACATCGTCATGCCCGGGGCGCGCATACAGATGATCGTGGTGATGAAGTTGACCGCACCGAGGATCGTGCCGAAACCACCGAGCGCCAGCCCCATGATGCCGAGGTCGGCCCCCAGCCCGGGTGTGTACAGCGAGTTCGACAACGGTGCGTACATGAACCAGCCGAAGCTCGGCGCACCCTGCGGGGTGATCAGGCTGGACGCCGCGATCAGGCCACCGAGCAGGTACAGCCAGTAGGCGAACATGTTCAGCCGCGGGAACGCGACGTCGGGCGCACCGATCTGCAACGGCATGATCGCGTTCGCCCAGCCGGCGAAGGCCGGCGTCGCGAACAGCAGCAGCATGATCAGGCCGTGCATGGTGAAGAACTGGTTGTACTGCTCCTTGGTCTGGAAGACCTGCATTCCCGGTTCGAAGAGTTCGGCCCGGATCAGCAGGGCCATCAACCCGCCGATGCCGAAGAACACCATCGAGGTGGCCAGGTACAGGTTGCCGATCACCTTGTGGTCGGTGGTGGTGAGCCACTTGGTGATCTGCTTGCCCTTGCTCGGGCGAACCGGACGAAGGACCGTCCCCGCGCTCCGGGCTCCAGCTGTGGCGGTCATTCTGAGCTCCCAGGCTGGTCGACGTACTCCTTGTTGTCCGGAACCGCGCCACCGCCGGGCGGCGTGTCCTCACGACCAAGGTTCGGTCCCAGAGATCCAGTCTGCCCCTTGGCCCGCAACTCAGCCAGGTGGGCCTCGTACTCGGCCTGCGAGACGACCTTCACGTTGAAAAGCATCTCGGAGTGGTACTCACCGCACAGCTCTGCGCACTTGCCCTTGAAGAAGCCCTCACGCTGCGGAATGACCTGGAACTTGTTCCGGACGCTGGG
>DAIOVT010000292.1:0-5320 GCA_036758885.1 Kineosporiaceae bacterium | reverse complement strand
CCGGCGTCCAGCCAGCGGTTGAGCAGCTCGACCAGGTACGGCCGGTTCACCAGATCGGTCATCTGGTCGTAGCGGGCCATGAAGACCAGCCGCTCGCGCAGCTGCACCGCCTCGGTGACGTCGGAGAGGTTCGCGACCGCCCCGCCCGGCACGCCGCGCAGCCGCAACTCGGCGGTGCCGGTGGCGGGCGGCGCCAGGATCACCTCGACCCGGGCCGCCTCCTTGACCCCCTGGACGACGTCCAGCACCGCGGCACGCACCTGCATCCGGTCGCTCTCCTGCGCGAGCGCGGCGATGTCCATGCCGACCAGATCACCGGGCGACCTGGCGAGCAGCCGCAGCGATGCGTCGTTGACGGCGACCACCCGGGCGTCCACACCAAGACCGATGATCACGTCGCCGGAGTTCTCGGCCATCGCCGCCAGCCGGGCCCGGGAGTAGGCCAGGTCGGCGGCGAGCTGATGGTTCTCGCGCATGGCGATCACCTGGCCGACGACCAGGGCCACGGCAAGGGCCGCGGCGAGCACCGCTCCCGGTGCACCGAGCGCGCCCGGGCCACCGACGATCCCGCGGATCATCAGCGCAGCGGCGCCGACGGCGGCGGCACCCAACGGGAGCAGCCGCTCGCCGAAGACCGCCCGTCGCGCCGGTGGCATCGACCGGGGGCGGGCCATCGCGGCCAGGGTGGCGGCCAGGAACCCGGCGGCCGAGAACAGACCGGACAGCCCGATCGCCCAGGAGGTGGCGATCAGGGTGACGCCGCCGTGCAGGGTGAGCGCCACCGCCGACGCCGCGGCCCAGTTCAGCGATGCCCGGAAGCGTCCGTCGATGACCAGCGAGGGGCTCGACACCCGGGCCCGTACCAGCACCACCAGCGCGGTGGCACCGGAGAGCGCGGTCGCCAGCGCCTGCCAGACCGCGGGTGCCGCCGGGTGCGGCCCGGTGATCCCCCAGACCAGTGCGACGAAGCCGACGGCGGTCATCAGCGACTCGATCACCACCGGGGTCAGCCGGCCGGCCACCACCACCCGCCGGGTCATGCCGAGAATGCCGATCACCGCGAGCACGACGATCGCGGTCCACAGCCCCCAACTCAGCAGTGCGGTACCACGTTCGTCGAGCACCGCCTGCGCGCCGCCCTGCGCCGTGACCATCAGCAGGAACGCGGCGCAGCACCCCGCCCAGCCGGACATCACCAGGCAGTCGTGCCGGGTGAACGGCGCCGGGTGACGGCTGCGCTCCAACCAGGCAGCCGCTGACGTGGCGGCCGCAACGGTCGCCAGCCAGTAGGTGATGGTCGCCTCAGCTGTCCACGATGGCATGGTCGTCGGTTCCGGTTCGATCGCCCTCGCGGCGGCTCAGCCGCACACCGCTCCACCGGAGGCGGAACCGACGAGCTTGGCGTACTTGCCCAGCACCCCTCGGTCGTAGCGCAGCGGAAGTGGCTTGAAACCCTCGGCACGTTCGGCCAGTTCGGCCTCGTCGACCAGCACGTCCAGGGTGGCCGAGGCGATGTCCAACCGGATCGGGTCGCCGTCACGGACCAGGGCGATCGGGCCGCCGTCCACCGCCTCAGGGGCGATGTGGCCGACGCACAGTCCGGTGGTGCCGCCGGAGAACCTGCCGTCGGTGACCAGCAGTACGTCCTTGCCCAGCCCGGCCCCCTTGATAGCGCCGGTGATCGCCAGCATCTCGCGCATGCCCGGTCCGCCCTTGGGGCCCTCGTAACGGATGACGACGACGTCCCCGGCGGCGATGGTGCCGTCCTCGAGGGCGTCGAGCGCGGCCCGCTCGCGTTCGAAGACCCGGGCGGTGCCGGTGAACACGTCGGTGTCGAACCCCGCCGACTTCACCACCGCGCCGTCCGGGCACAGGCTGCCCCGCAGCACCGTGATGCCACCGCTGGCGTGGATCGGTGCGTCCAGGTGGCGGACCACCTTGCCGTCCAGATCGGGTGGCGCGATGTCGGCGAGGTTCTCGGCCATCGTCCTGCCGGTCACGGTGAGTACGTCGCCGTGCAGCAGTCCGGCGTCCAGCAGCGCCTTCATCACCACCGGCACGCCGCCGACCCGGTCGACGTCGGTCATCACGTGCGCGCCGAACGGCTTGACGTCGGCCAGGTGCGGCACCCGGGCGCCGATCCGGGCGAAGTCGTCGAGGGTCAGCGTGACCTCCGCCTCGTGGGCGATCGCGAGCAGATGCAGGACGGCGTTGGTGGACCCGCCGAAGGCCATCACCACCGCGATCGCGTTCTCGAAGGCCTCACGGGTGAGCACGTCGCGCGCGGTGATGCCGCGCCGGAGCAGTTCGACGACCGCCTCACCGGAACGGCGGGCGTATCCGTCACGGCGCCGATCGGTGGCCGGTGGGGCGGCGCTGCCGGGCAGCGACATGCCGAGCGCCTCGGCGGCGCTGGCCATCGTGTTCGCGGTGTACATGCCGCCGCAGGCACCCTCGCCGGGGCAGATCGCCCGTTCGATGGCGTCGACGTCGGCCCGGCTCATCAGCCCCCGGGCGCAGGCACCGACCGCCTCGAAGGCGTCGATGATGGTCACCTGCTTCTCGGAGCCGTCGGAGAGCTTGGCCGCCCCGGGCAGGATCGAGCCGGCGTAGAGGAAGACCGCCGCCAGGTCGAGGCGCGCCGCGGCCATCAGCATTCCGGGCAGCGACTTGTCGCACCCCGCCAGCAGCACCGAGCCGTCGAGCCGTTCGGCCTGCATCACGGTCTCGACGCTGTCGGCGATCACCTCGCGGCTGACCAGCGAGAAGTGCATTCCCTCATGGCCCATCGAGATTCCGTCGCTGACCGAGATGGTGCCGAACTCCAGCGGGAACCCGCCCGCCGCGTGGACGCCGTCCTTGACCGCGCGCGCCAGCCGTTGCAGGGAGAGGTTGCAGGGCGTGATCTCGTTCCAGGAACTGGCGACGCCGATCTGCGGCTTGGCGAAGTCGTCGTCGTCCATGCCCACGGCACGCAACATCCCACGAGCGGCGGCTCGTTCCAGGCCGTCGGTCACGTCGCGGGAGCGCGGCTTGAGGTCGGGCGTTCGCGGGGTTGTTGCGGTCACGCCGTGAGTGTAGAACCCGCCCGATCGGGCAGATGGGTGAGTCACCAGGCAAATCACCCTGTGATTTCGCGGTGAACGGCCGATGAGTTGCCCATTCGGCCCACATTCGTCCCGCTTCGTCGCGCCGTCCGGAACCGGCGATTTCGTTCACTGCACGCTCACGTCGCCTCACTGCGAGCAACTCACTGCGAGCGGGGCGCGCTCTTCACTGCCTTGTCGGCACTCTTGCGCGGGGCCCGCTTGACCGGCTTGGTCTCGCCGGCATCGGTGGTCGCGACGGACTTCTTCGCCGCCGGACGCTTCTTCGCCGCCGGACGCTTCACGGGCGCCGGCTCGGCGACCGGTGCCGCCGGCGACTCGGTGACCGGCGCGACAACCGGCTCAGCGACGGCGTCAGCAGCAGAGTCGACGACCGACTCGAGCGCGGCGACCGTGGCCTCGGTGGCCTCGGTGACGGCCTGCACGGTCTCCTCGGCGGTCTGGGCGGCACGACGCCGGACGACGGTGACCACCTCGGCCGGGGTGGGCTCGGGCTGCTGCTGCGGCTTGCCGGCGGTGGAGCCACCGGTCAGCGAGAGCATCCGGTGCACCACGCGCTGGTTGGCGTCGAGCACGGTGTGCGCGAAGGAGAAGGCCGCCTCGACGAGACGGTCGGCCTCCTGCGGGGCCGACGGCACGGCAGCGACCTTGGGGGCGCGCTCGTTCCAGAGCCGGACCGCTTCGACCACAGCGTCCTGGCTGCGCCGGACCTGGTCGAGCATCTGCTCGTTGAGCGTGGCGATGAAATCACGGGATTCGGGCACGTCGGTCGTTCCCTCCGAATGCTGGGTGAGTGCACCTGAAGTGTGCACTGCTGCATGGATCTGTCTGAATTGAGTGACTGTGCTGCGTGCCGGACCGCACCTCGGGCGGAACCGCCGCGCGAGTGCAGGCCCGGTAAATGGCGCTCGGGGGAGCCACCCTGTTCAGGCGACTCCCCCGAGAGTTCGGGTGGCTCGATGCCGTTCGGCGACCGCGCCTTTCGGCGGTGGACCGTTCAGCGACGAGCCGTTCCGTGGGTCAGGTGTTGCCCCGACCCGAGGTCACCGAGATGTCACTCGGCGGGACGCGAGGCGGCGAGCAGCTTGTGCACGAAGTCCTTGTTCAGGTCGAGCAGCTGAGCGGCGAAGTCGTAGACCGAGTCGACGATCTGCGCCGGGTCGCCCACGGCCTGCTTGAACTCGGCGGGCAGCTCCACCGGCGGGGTGTTCGGGGTCAGCTTGGCGACGTTGTCGCGCCACGCGGTGACGGCGTCCACGGTGGCGGCCTGGCCGGTCTTGATGGCCTCGAGCGCCTGGGCCTGCAGGGCAGCGATCGCGTCCTGGGGGTTGCTGGTGGCGTTGCTCATGATTTCCTCCTGCGGAGACGGTGGTTCTTGGTCTGAGGTCCGTCCGGGACCGATCGAAGCTGGGAGCCAACCGTTCCGGCCGAACACTGATAACTATATTGAGCAGTGCTCAGTATGTCAACCGCTAGATATATCTGCCACGCGGGAGTTCACCACGGACCCCGGTCCGGGGCCCCGTGGCCGGTCCGGGCTCAGCGGTCGCGCTCCGCACGCGCCGCATGTGCGGCGAGGTAGCTGCGGTACACCCCGATCAGGGCGTCCTTCTCGGCGTCCGAGAGCACGGGATCGGCCGACACCGCGGCCTCCACCCCGATCCCCCGCGCGGCGGCCACCGCCTCCTCGGCCAGGCCGGCCCCCTCCTGCACCAGCTCCTCCAACGGCACCTGCAGGGCATTGGCGATCTGCACCAGCACCTTGAGGGTGGGGTCGTGGCGGCCCCGCTCGATCTGGCTCAGGTAGGCGTTGGAGACCTGCGTCGCCCGGGAAAGCTCCCGCAAGGACATGTTCGCCAGTTCCCGCTGGGAGCGGATGAACGCCCCCATCGCCGATCGCTGGGCGTGCCAGGCTGCGGCGATCGGGTCGACGCTCTCCTCGGCCGGGCCCGCCTGCGGATCGGTCGAGGCTTCGGAATCGCTCAACGCGGCCTCCTCACGGCTGTTGCACCGCCACCAGCCCGGCGATCGACATCGCGTAGCCGGCGACCCCGAACCCGACAACGATGCCCCGGGCCACCGGCGACAGGTGCGAGTGGTGCCGGAATTCCTCGCGCGCATGCACGTTCGAGATGTGGCACTCGATCACCGGCAGGCCGGCCCCGGAGACGGCGTCGCGCAGCGCGATCGAGGTGTGTGTCCAGGCACCGGCG
>DAIOVT010000291.1:0-5323 GCA_036758885.1 Kineosporiaceae bacterium | reverse complement strand
CGCCGCTACGAGCAGCTGTACGGATATCTCTGTGACGACGTGTCCACGCGCCGTCCGACGGTCGATCTGATCCTCGGGCTGCTCACCCGGTCGCCGGCCGAAAGGCTCTGCGCCAGTGCCGATCTCACCGCGGACGCGGCACTGCGGCGGCACCGGCTGATCACCCTGGCGGCCGACCCGAGGGACGGCACCCGTGACGGCGCCGGGGCCGTCACCGCGCCGTTGATCGCCCGTCAGGTCGCCGTGGACGGCCAGGTCGCCGATCGGCTGCTCGGCCGACCGGGCCTGGACGAGCGGCTGGCCGGCTGCTGCCGGATCGTCCTGCCCGGTGCGCCGCGGTCGCCGGACGCATCCGGGCCGTCACCGCTGCCCGACGGGTTCGCCGAATGGCTGGGCCGGACCTGGGGCAACGCGCCGGTGCGGCTGTGCTTCCACGGACCGGCCGGCACCGGCCGCCGGCGCGCCGCACTGGCACTGGCCCGGCGGCTGGACCGTTCGGTGCTGATCGTCTCGGGGCCGGATCTGGCGCAGGACCCGGCCCGGACGCCCGAGCTGCTGCGTCTGGCCCTGCGACAGGCCGAGTTCGACGACGTGCTGCTGTATCTGCACGGCGCGCACACCCTCTTACCGGAGACGGGTCGTCCCGGCCCGAACACTCTGGTGGCCGCTCTGGCCGCTCACCCGGGGGTGGTTGTGCTCGGAACCGAAACACCCTGGACGCCGACGGCCGCCGAGCCGCTCGGAGTGATCGGTGTCGGCTTCACCCTGCCCGGTGCGCTGGCCCGCCGCGACCTCTGGCGTCGCGAGGTGGCCGCGGCCGGGGGTGGCGCGGGCAACCGTGACCTGGCCGCCGTCGGTGATCGGTTCCGCCTCTCCCGCAACCAGATTCGCGATGCCGCGGGAACCGCGGTCGGCGAGGCCAGACTCGCTGCCCCGGTGGCCGTGCCGGAACTGACCTCACGGCAACTGTTCGCCGCCGCTCGCCGGCAGGGCGGCCATCAGCTGGCCGGCTTCGCCCGCCGGGTGCCACCGGCGCACGGCTGGGACCATCTGGTGCTCGACGGGCCGACCCGGCGCCAGCTGCTCGACCTGACCGCCAGGGTCGAGCACCGGGTGCGGGTGATGGACGAGTGGGGCTTCGAGCAGCTGCTCGCCGGCGGTCGCGGGGTGAGCGCCCTGTTCGCCGGCCCGCCCGGCACCGGCAAGACCATGGCCGCCTCGGTGATCGCCGGTGAACTCGGCCTCGACCTGTTCGCGATCGACCTGTCCACGGTGGTCAGCAAGTACATCGGGGAGACCGAGAAGAACCTCTCCCGGGTCTTCGCCGCGGCGAGGGACTGCGACGCGATCCTCTTCTTCGACGAGGCGGACGCCCTGTTCGGCAAGCGGTCCGAGGTACGCGACGCGCACGACCGCTACGCCAACGTCGAGATCGCCTATCTGCTGCAGCAGATGGAGCAGTACCAGGGTCTCGCCGTGCTGGCCACCAACCTGCGCCATCACCTCGACGAGGCGTTCACCCGGCGGCTCGACGTGATCGTCGACTTCCCCTTCCCCGACGTCGAACAGCGGCTGGAGATCTGGCGGACCTGCCTGCCGGACGCGGTGCCGCTGGCCGGTGACCTCGACCTGGAATCCCTTGCCGCACAACGGATGACCGGCGGCCACATTCGCAATGCCGTACTCGGTGCCGCGTACCTGGCCGCCCAGCAGGACGTACCGCTCGGGCACGCCCAGCTGGTCGCCTCGATGCGCCGCGAGCTGCAGAAGATGGGAAAGCTGCTGCCCGGTAGCGGTTCCGGCGAGAGCGCCGATCCGCACGCCGACCCCTGAGCCGGCCCCTGACCCGACAGTTCCGACCGTCCGGCAACGACGTGGCAGCGAGGGAGTGGGCATGTTCGACGACGTGGACGCGAGCCTGGCAGCGCTGCTCGCCGACGGCGCCGCACCGGCCGAGGTCCGCGCCGCCGAGGTGAGTTTCGCGGTGCCGGACCACGACTTCGCCCCCGGGCAGCCGGCCCTCGACCTGTTCCTGTACGACGTCGCCGAGAACCGCTCGCTGCGTGAGGACGCGCCGTCCATGGAGCGGACGCCGGCCGGCGGCTGGCAGTCGCAGCGCGCCCCGATGCGGGTCGACTGCAGCTACCTGGTGACCGCATGGTCACCGCTGCCCGGTGCCCAGCGGGCGGCGGCCGAACACCGGCTGCTCGGCCGGGCGCTGCTCTGGACGGCGCGGTTCGCGGTGATCCCGCCGGAGTACCTGCGCGGCACGCTGGCGGTTCCGCCCCAGCCCTACCCGGTGGTCGCCTGGGTGGCGCAGAGCCGCGAGGGGCGGTCGGCGGGGGAGTTCTGGACGGCGCTGGGCATCGCGCCGCGGCCGTCGTTCTCGCTGACCGTCACCGTGGCGCTGCAGCCGCACACCGAGTTCGACGAGTTCGCCGCACTGCAGCAGATCCAGTTGCGCCACGGCCTGATCGGCGCCCCGGCCCTGCACGGACGGGTGCTCGACAGCGCTCTCGCCGGTGTGCCGGGAGCGAGCGTGACCCTGGTCGAGGTGGCCCGCACCACGACCGCCGGCGTCTTCGGCGGCTTCAGCTTCAGCGCCGTCCCGTTCGGCGCCTACACCCTCACGGTGTCCAGCCCGGGACACCCCGACACCAGCCGGAACGTGGACTACGGCCACGACGCGCAGGCCCATGACGTGATCCTCGCGCAAGCCTGAACGAGACACCCTGAAGGGAAGAGAGCATGGTCGACTACGCCACCAAGGCACCGGGGGTCTACGTCGAGGAGATCCTCGCCGCCGGACCGATCGCCGGCGCCAGCACCAGCACCCTGGCCCTGATCGGCACCCCGGTGAGCGCGGTCACGGACGCCGCCGCGGGAGTACCTGTGGCCGTCACCAACTGGACGCAGTACACCGACCGGTTCGGCGGCTTCAAGACCGGCAGCCCGCTGCCCTACGCGGTGCGCGGGTTCTTCGACAACGGGGGTTCGCTGGCCTACGTCGTGCCGGTGAAGGGTCCGATCGACGCGGCCGCTCTCGCCGCCGCCCTCGACGGCCTGACCCGGGTGCGCGAGGTCAACCTGGTCTGTGCGCCGGGCGTGGTCGACGCCGGTCTGCAGTCGACGATCCTGGCGCACTGCGAGCAGATGGGTAACCGGTTCGCCGTGCTGGACGGCGCCGTCGACACCGATCCGCTGAAGGCGGACGGCCCGTTGCAGACCCAGCGCGGCGGACTGCTGTCCACCGGCGGCTGGGGCGGGCTGTACTGGCCGTGGATCGAGGTCGACGACCCGGCGGTCACGCCGTCCGGCATCACGACGGTGCCGCCGTCCGGACACGTCGCCGGGGTGATGGCCCGCTGCGACGCCCAGGTCGGCGTGCACAAGGCACCCGCCAACGAACCCGTCCGCGGCGCGCGGGCGCTGCCGTACCTGCTCAACGACACCGAGCAGGGCCGGCTCAACCATGCGGGCATCAACGCGATCCGCACCTTCCCGGGGTACCCGCCGATGCTCTGGGGTGCGCGCACCCTCACCGACGGCACCGCGTGGCGGTACGTCAACGTCCGCCGGCTGGTCGCCTACGTCGAGGACTCGCTGCTGACCGGGCTGCGCTGGGCGGTGTTCCAGCCGAACAACACCGGTCTGTGGAAGAGCCTGGACCGCACGATCACCGACTTCCTGACCCGGGTCTGGCGGGCCGGCGCGCTGTTCGGCGGCACCGCCAAGGAGGCCTTCTACGTGCGGATCGACGAGGAGCTGAACCCGCCCGCGGTGCGCGACCTGGGCCAGGTCGTGATCGAGCTCGGGCTGGCGCCGGTGCGTCCGGCGGAGTTCGTCGTCGTCCGGATCGGGTTGTGGGACGGCGGGTCCCAGGCCACCGAGAACTGACGGAACAGAGCCGACCGACCGGACAGGAGGAGATCGATGGCACAACCAGGCATGCGGGTCGATCCGCTGCGGAACTTCAACTTCCTCGTCGAGATCGAGGGGATCACCCAGGCGAGCTTCAGCGAGTGCACGGGTCTCTCCTCGACCACCGAGGTGATCGAGTACCGCGAGGGCGGCAACAACACCACCGTGCTGAAACTGCCCGGCAAGACCAGCTACGGCGACATCACGCTGAAGTGGGGACTGACCGACAACCTCGATCTGTGGCAGTGGCGGCAGCAGGTGATCGACGGGGCGGTGCAGCGCAAGCACGGCTCGCTGATCGTCTTCTCGCTGGACGGCGGCACCGAGGTGCTGCGCTGGAACTTCCTCAACGCCTGGCCGACCAAGTGTGAACTGCCGGCCTTCAACGCCAAGGGCAACGACGTCGCGATCGAGACGCTGGTCCTCGCCCACGAGGGACTGACCCGGGCGTGAGCGCCTTCGTCACCGAGGTCGACTTCGAGCTGCCCAAGGGCTACGTCGACGCCAGCGGCACCGTGCACCGCGCCGGCGTGATGCGGCTGGCCACGGCGGCCGACGAGATCTACCCGCTCAAGGATCCCCGGGTGCGCAGCTGGCCCGCCTATCTGGTGGTGCTGCTGCTCTCCCGGGTGGTGACCAAGCTCGGCAGTCTGCCCGAGGTGCACGCCGGCGTGATCGAGGGGCTGTTCTCCCAGGACCTCGCCTATCTGCAGGACCTCTACAACCGGGTCAACGCGCTCGGGCCGAGCCGGCTCGAGGTGCTCTGCCCGCACTGCGGCGAGCAGCACACGGTGGAGGTGCCGCTGCTGGGGGGATGAGGGGCTACCCCGTGGACCGGGTCCACCACGAGGTGGCCTTCTTGGGACGGAACGTGCACTGGACCTTGGCGGAACTGCTCCAGCTCGACCACGCCCAGCGGCGGCGCTGGGTGGCCGAGGTGGCCGGGCAACTCGACGGTGACCTCACCGGGGACACAGCAGCGACAACCGCAGGAATCACGGCAGGAATCATGGCAGGAGGCATGCGGTGACCGAGCAGCACCCGGTTGCGCCGACGCTCGGCGAGCGGCTGGACGCCCTCGCCCGTCGCCGTTTCGATTCCGTTGCCCTGCAACCGGTCTGGACGGTTCCGGCGGTCCGGGCGATCGAACGCGGTGTGGCGGTCGCCGCAGTGCTGGGCGATCGGTTCGACCGTGTCGAGACCACGCCGCGGGACGTCGCCGAGCCGCCCGCCGAACTGCTCGACCGGCTCGCCGAACTGCCTGCGCGGCAAGCCCTTCAGCGACCGGCCGGCCGATGGCCCGGTCCCGCTGGGGCAGCGGCCCCGGGCCCGGCTCGGCACGGCGCGGCTGCGGACGGCGCCCCGGACGGCGGCGCCCCGGACGCGCCGGACGCCCCGGACG
>DAIOVT010000290.1:0-5382 GCA_036758885.1 Kineosporiaceae bacterium | reverse complement strand
CGGGTGGACGCGGTGATGATCGGCAACGACGCGAACACCCTGGCGGCGACCCCGGCCATCGCTGCGGTCGCCGATCAGGCCCGGATCCCGCTCTACCTCAACGGCGGCGACGTCGAGGTACCTGGCGTCCTGGCCACCATCGGACCCGACTTCCGGCAGGTGGGCAGACTGGCCGGGGAGAACGCGGCGAAGGTCTGCCAGGGGCGGCCACCGGCGGAGGTCGCGTTCGCCACGCCCCAGGACATCCGCTGGACCGTCAACGAGGCCACTGCGCGGAAACTCGGCGTGACGATCCCCCGGTCGCTGCTGGACGCCTCCGGGTCCAGCACCCCGGCAGCAACGTCGGGTTCGGCGTCGTCCCCGGCAACGTCGTCCCCGGCAACGTCGTCCTCAGGCAGTTGAGCCGGGCGACGGCCGGGCATGAACACCCTGCTGGACGCCCTGGTCACCGGGCTGCCGCTGGTGCCGGCGTTCATGGGGATCTATCTGGTCTTCGTGATGCGTTCGGACTTCGACCTGACCGTCGAGCAGAGCTTCGCGCTGGGCGGCAGCGTCTCCGCGCTGTTGCTGCTCTCCGGCACCCCGGCGCTGCTGGCGATGCTCGCCTCGATCGTGGTCGGTGCGCTGCTGGGTACCGGGACCGCGATCCTGCACCACCTGTTGCAGATCCCGATCATCCTGGCCGGTCTGATCATGGCGATCGGCATGTACAGCGTGAACCTGCGGCTGCTCGGCTCCCCCACGCTGTCGCTGGCCGGCACCGAGACGCTGCTCTCCCGGGCCCAGGCACTGCCACGGCCCCGGTCCGACCTGGCGGTGGTGCTGGTGCTCACGGTCATCGTCGTCCTCGTGCTGGCCCTGGTGAGCTGGTTCCTGCTCACCGACCGCGGTCTCACCGTGCGGATGTCGGGCATCAACCCGGCGCTGGCCCGCAGCCTCGGCATCGACGACCGGGTGAGCACCGGGCTGTCGCTGATGATCGCCAACGGCCTGGTCGGGCTGGGCGGCAGTCTGGTCGTGCAGAACCAGGGCTTCACCGACGTCTCGCTGGGGAACGGGCTGTTGCTGGCCGGGATCGGCGCGGTGCTGCTCGGGCAGCTGGTGATCCGGAGCCATCGCTCGGGCGTCGCGCTGGCGATCGTCGCGGTGGCGATCGGGTCGATCGCCTACCGGCTGATCCTCTCCGGGGCGTTGCGGCTCGGGTTGGAGGCGTCCGACCTGAAAGGGGTCACCGCACTCACCCTGATCGCCGTGTTCGCGCTGCGCCGGTCCGGTCTGCGCAGCTACGCCCGACGCCGGACCGGCCTCGATGCTTGAGCTGACTCGATGCTTGAGCTGATCGGTGTCGACGTGGTGCACCACCAGGGCCGGGCGAACCAGGTGATCTCGCTGCGGGACCTGACCCTGACGATCGAGGACGGCGAGTTCGTCACCGTCGCCGGGGCCAACGGAGCAGGCAAAAGCACTCTGCTGCAAGTGGTTTCGGGAGCCGTCAGACCGACCTCCGGGCGGCTGCTGCTCGACGGCCGGGATCTCACCCGCCAGCCGGAGCACGCCCGCGCCGCGTACATGGCCCGGGTGTTCGACAACCCCACGGTCGGCACGGTGGCATCGCTGAGCATCGAGGAGAACCTGGCCCTGGCGATGCGGCGCGGTATGGGCCGCGGGCTGCGCCTGGCGGTGACCGGACGGCGCCGCGACCAGATGCGGGACCGGTTGGCCAGGCTCGGTCTGGGCCTGGAACACCGGCTGAAGGATCCGGTGGGGTTGCTCTCCGCGGGACAGCGGCAGAGCCTGACCCTGGTGATGTCGGCGATGCGCCGTCCGCAGGTGCTCCTGCTCGACGAGCACCTCTCGGCGCTGGACCCGCGCACCCAGCGGCGGGTGTACGACCTGACCGTCGACCTGGTCCGGGACGTCGGGTGCACCACCTTGATGATCACCCACGACCTGGGACACGCACGCGCGGCCGGCAGTCGCACCATCGTGCTCTCCCGGGGCCGGCTCCGCCTGGACGTCCGGGACGACGCCCGTCGCCGGCTCAGCGAGGACGACCTGCTGCGCGCGATCAGCGACGACTGATCTGCCGGCCGTTGGACCACGACCGAACGCCTACGACCGAACGCCTACGACCGAACGCCTACGGTGGCCCGATGCACTCGCGGTGGACGATCGCCGTCGACGGCCGCAGCGGCTCGGGCAAGACGACGCTCGCCACCGAGCTGGCCACCGACCTGGGCCTGCGCGGGCTCGAGGTGCTCGTAGTGCACCTCGACGATCTCTACCCCGGCTGGCAGGGACTGGACGCCGGCGTCGACCGGCTGGTCGACGGCGTGCTCGAGCCGTTCCGGGCGGGCGCCGGCGTCGTCCGGCTGCCCGGCTGGGACTGGGTGCGGGGCGTCGACACGCCGGTCCGTGAGCTGCGGGTGCCGGACGGTGACGTGGTGCTGATCACCGAGGGGGTCGGGGCCGGCGCCCGCCGGGCCGCCGCGCTGAGCGACCTGCTGATCTGGCTGGACGCATCGGCCGCCGAACGCAAGCGCCGGGCGCTGGGCCGGGACGGCGCGGCGTTCGTGCCGCATTGGGCCGAATGGGCGGCGCAGGAGCGGGAGCACCTGCGCCGCGAGGACACGCGTGCCCGGGCCCACCTGCGCTGGAGCACTCAGCCAAGGGCCGTACGCTGACCGCGTGAGCGCACCAGCAGAGCTGCCGACCGGACGCCGTCCGGGCCGGCCGGACGCCCTGGTCGCGCACCTGTGGCGGTCGATCGCACTGGCCGCGGTGCTGGTCCCGCCGATGCTGCTGCTCGCCCTGTGGCAGAGCGGCACCGCGCCCGCACCGGCGGCGACGTCGATCGCGGTCGCCGCACTGGTGATCACCTCCACCGCGGTACTGACGCTGTCCGGCACCGGCACGGGCACCGGGGATGCACCCGCCCCTCGCGGCGTGCTGCTCGCCGCCGGCTCCGGACTCTTCGCCGGTCAACTCGCGCTGGTGGCCTGGACGCCGGGCGGCGGTTGCCTGCCCGCCGTCGGCCGGGGCGCACAGATCGGCCTGCACCTGACCCTGATGCGTCCCGATGCGTCCTGCCCGCAGGGCACGCTGGCGCTCACCGAGACCGGCAGCACCGCCGCCACCCTGCTCGGCACCGCGTTCGCCGTGCTGCTGGCGCACCTGATCGCGGCACTGGTCGGCGTCAACGCCCTGCCGGTGGCCGAACACGCCGCCGCTGTGGTCACCGGTACCGGCCCCGAGCCCGCCCCGCTCACCCGGGCCCGCCGCTTCAGCGGCTGGCTCGCCGCCTGGTCACGGGCATGGACGGCGATCGCCGCCCTCGCGGTGAAACTGATCGCGTTGTTCGGAGCCGGCCGCCTCGGCTGCCCACCCCCGTCCCGCCGGGACCTCGCCGAACGCACGCCTCGGCTGCTGCCGGCCGGCCGACGGGTCACCGTCGGGGTGCTCCGCGGCCCGCCCGTCCTGGGCTGACCCACCCTTCCCGGGCCGGCGCGGGGCGCCGTCCGGAGCTCGTTCGAGAACCGAAACCCCTTGCACAGCAACGCCTTGCCGCTCCCCGCCGCTCCCCCGGACGCATCGTGGTCCGGGTGGATCGAGCAGTGGATCAGGCAGGACGCGACAACCCGAACAGGAGCAGTACCCGAGATGACCAATGCCCGGAACGCCAAGAGTGCGCGGGAGAAGGCGGCCCAGCTGCGGGCCGAACAGGCCAAGGCCGAGGCCCGCCGCCGCAACCTGATGATCACGATCGTCGGCCTGCTCGTGGTCGGCGTCCTGGTCGGCGGTTTCCTGTTGATCAGGAAGGCCTCCGACGACCAGCAGACCCGTGCGGCCGCCGCCTCCGCGCCGCCGGCCAACCTGTACGAGAACGGCATCCTCTACGGCAACAGCGCGGCGCCGGTGACCTTGGAGTTCTACGAGGACTTCCAGTGCCCCGCGTGCCAGAGCTTCGAGGCCGCGAACGGGGCGACGGTCGATCAGCTGGTCCAGGAGGGCAAGGCCAAGGTGATCTACCGTCCGGTCGCGATCCTCGATCACCAGTCGACCGACAACTACTCGACCCGATCTGCGGCCGCCGCCGCGGCCGTGCAGAACGCCGACCCGGCGGCCTACAAGAAGTTCCACGACGCGCTGTACGCCAACCAGCCGGCCGAGGGCGGCGCCGGTCTGCCGGACTCGCAGCTGGTCGAACTCGCGGTCGCGGCCGGTGTTGACAAGACGGTGATCGAGTCGGCGATCAACGCCGGTCAGTTCCAGGGTTGGGTCACGGCGAACACCACCGCGTTCGGCGAGAAGTACCGGAGCACGCCCACGGTGCTGGTCAACGGCACCGAGCTCGAGAACCGATCGCCCCAGGGGCTGACCGACGCGGTGACCAAGGCGACCCCGGCCGGGAGCACCCCCGCACCCCAGGCGTCATCGAGCCCGTCGGCCTCCTGACCGCCCGTCCCGGCCAGGGGTCCGCCCCCGGTTCGTGATCGCGTCAGTCGTTGCGGGAGGTGGGGCTGTGCAGGGCCACCAAGGTGGCCAGCCGCCTCGCCTCCTGCTCGGCGCGTGGACCGTCGGCCCGCTGCACGGCCATCACCGGCAGGCTCTCGCCGTCGGCCAGGTCGAGCCTGGCCCACGGTGCGCCACCGCCGAACTGCACCGAGACGATCTGCGGCCAGGACAGGCGCGTGGTGTAGATCAGGTTCCGGACGACGAGGCCCTGCTCGTCGGGCACGGCGCTGATCCGGCTGTAGCGCCAGAGCACGAACCCGATCAGCAGCCCGGTGCCCACGGTCAGTGCCCGGTCGTAGGCGTGGAAGGCGACGGCGCCGGTGTTCGGCAGGATCACCGCGAGCACCACCATGGTGATCACGACGAGCAGGCCGAGCACCACGGCCACGGCCCGGGCCCGCCGGGGCAGGAAGCGCGCGTGCAGGCTCGACCGCACCGCGTCGGCGCCGGAGTCAGTCATCGGGTCACAGCCGGCAGGCGTGAATACTGGTCACCAGGATCGCCCGCGCACCCAGCGAGTACAGGTCGTCCATCACCTGGTTGGTGGCGTTGCGCGGCACCATCACCCGTACCGCGTTCCACTGCGGGTCGTGCAGCGGCGAGACCGTCGGTGACTCCAGCCCCGGCGCGATCATGCAGGCCTTCTCGACCAGTTCGGCGCGCACGTCGTAGTCCATCAGCACGTACTCGCGGGCGACCAGCACACCGCTGAGCCGGCGGATCAGCACCTCGGCGGCGGCACTCAGCTGCGCCCCCTCCCGGGCCGGTCCGATCAGCACCGCCTCCGAGGTGAGGATCGGTTCGCCGAACACCTCCAGTCCGGCCGCCCGTAGCGTGCCGCCGGTCTCCACGACGTCGGCGATCACG
>DAIOVT010000289.1:0-5393 GCA_036758885.1 Kineosporiaceae bacterium | reverse complement strand
CCGGTGCCCCCGCAGCTGGGAGGGCCTGGCTACGTGGTGAGCCGAATCGGCCCACGCCGGTCTCGAGCAGCGCCTTCGTGCAGTCCACCACCAAGCCCACCGCCGGCACGGACGCCGGTTCCAGCGCGGGCAAGATCACCATCAAGAACCGCAAGCTGAACACGGTCACCGGCGCCGTCACTCTCGCCGCGCCGGCGTCGCTCACCGCCGGCGCCGACCAGGCCCAGGTGCTGTTCGTCGTCCAGGGGCCGTCGGCCTTCGCCGTCATCGACGACACCGCTCCGTACGAGATCCCGCTCGACCCGGCGGCTCAGAAGCTGAGCAACGGCCGCTACGTGGTCAGCGCCACCCTGCTCGGCGTCAAGGCCAAGCGGGTCGCCGGCACCCTGGCGATCAGGGCCAAGGCCGGTGCCACGCCGACCGCGAGCCCGAGCGCGTCGGCGAGCCCGACCGACACGGCCACACCCACCACCACCGACGCGCCGGCGCCGACCTCCGAGCCTTCGTCGCCCACCTCGGAACCGTCCAGCACCGACACCGAGACCAAGACCACCGAGCCCTCCAGCTCCGAGACCAAGACCTCGGAGCCGAGCACCAGCACCACCACGGCGGCACCGACCACCAGCACCGCGGCGCCCACCACCAGCACCAGCGCACCGACCACCAGCGCCGGCAGCGCCCTCTCGGCCGAGGCCGCCGAGGTCGTGCGGCTGACCAACGCCGAGCGGGCCAAGAACGGCTGCCAGGCGCTGACCGTGAACGCCGCGCTCACCAGGTCGGCCCAGGGTCACAGCGACGACATGAGCGCCAACAACTACTTCGCGCACAACTCGCAGGACGGCCGCACCCCCTTCGACCGGATGAAGGCTGCGGGCTACACCTACTCGATGGCGGCCGAGAACATTGCCGCCGGACAGAGGACCGCCTCTGACGTGGTCGCCGCGTGGATGGGCAGCCCCGGACACCGGGCGAACATCGTCAACTGCGGCCTGAAGGAGATCGGCGTGGGAGTCGCCAAGGGCGGCAGCTACGGCATCTACTGGACGCAGAACTTCGGCACCCCCCGCTGACGTCGAGCGACTCGGCAACTCTGCACCACACCAACGGCGACACCGGCAAAGCCGGTGTCGCCGTTGGCATTTCAGCACCCCCGAGACATCAGTTCCCCAGGGCATCGGCACGATCGCGGTGCGGCAACAGCAGGGCCGAGTCACCGAACTCGTGCCAGGCGTATCCCGCCGAGGTCGCGGCGTCGTAGGCGGTCTGGGTGAGCGCCGCCCCGGCGACCGCCTCGACGAGCAGCAGGTGCGAGGCCTGCGGGTCGTGCCAACCGGTGATCAGGCCGTCGACGACCAGTGGTGGTTGCTGCGGGGTGATCACCCGCTCGGTCCAGCCCCGGCTGGGCCGCAGCAGACCGTCCGGATCGACCGCCGACTCCAGCGCCCGGGTGACGGTGGTGCCCACGGCGATCACCCGCCCGCCCCGGGAGCGGGTGGAGTTGACCGCGTGTGCGGTCGGCCCGGGAACCCGGAACCGTTCCGGCTGCGGCCCCTCGCCGGCCTCCTGCGACGAGACCCCGGTGTGCAGGGTGATCGGCGCCAGCGCGATACCGCGAGCCACCAGTGAGGTCACCAGATGATGGGTGAACGGCCTTGCCGCCGAAGGCATCTCGGCGCTTCCGGGTCGCAGCGCGAAGATGCTCTGGTAGTCCTCGAGCGGGTAGCGGGCCTCGAGGTAGCCGTACCCGATCGGACGTCCGCGGCGGCGGAGCAGCACCGTCAGCCCTCCCGATGCCGAGCCGTCGACCCGGGCCCGCCAGAGCCGGTTCCCGGTGCCCGTCGGCGAGGAACCCGGATGCGGGTAGCCCTGCACCAGGGTGACGGTGACGTCACTGCTCAGCCGGTACCGCGTTCCCGGTTCGGCGTCGAGCACCGCCCGGGCGGCGTCCGGCGCCGTGCGCACCTCGACCACCCACACGCCCTCACCGTTTCGGCGGTCGACGTCCAAGGGGGTGGCCAGGTGCAACACCACCGGGCCGAGCGGGCCGTCGGCGTCGAGTTCACCGGCCACCGTCGCCGAATTGTTCACCACGACCAGGTCACCCGGGCTGAGGTACTGCGGCAGTTCGCGGAACACCGTGTGCTCGATCGTCGCCACATCGGCCGGGCCGGTGCCCGATCGAGCCACCAGCAGCCGGACGCCGTCCCGGGCCAGGCCGCGGCGTTCGGCCGGCGCCGGGGCGAAGGTCGCGGCGGGTGCCTCGAACCGCGTGCCCGGGGCGATCGCGAGTCTGCTCATGCCACCCGGCCTCCCCTCGCACCGCTCGGCACCCGGATGTCCGCCGCGAGGTAACGACCCGACGGCGGCCGGCTCTCGACGAGGGCCAGCAGCGCGGGGACGACGGTGCCCGGCAACGGCCGGTCGGAGATGTCCTCCCCGGGAAAGGCGGCCTGATGCATCTCGGTGCGCATGTCACCCGGATCGACCGCGTAGCCGGTCAGCCCGGGATTTTCCGCGGCAAGGGTGAGCGTGACCTGGTCGAGCGCCGCCTTGCTCGCCGCGTAGCCGCCCCAGTCCGGGTAGTGCTGCACGGCGGCGTCCGAGGACACGGACAACAGAATCCCGTTGTGCCGCAGCAGGTTCGCCAGCACCAGGTGGGTCAGGGCCAGCGGCGCGGCGACGTTGACCGACCAGATGGCCGAGAAGGCGGCGGCGTCCAGTCGGGCCAACGGCCGCATCGGCAACGGGCCGAGGGTGCTGGCGTTGTGTACCAGCAGGTCGAGACGTCCCCGGGCCACCGCGGTCGCCGCGAGTTCTGCGCGGTGGCCCGGGTCGGCGACATCACCCGGGATCGCGACCACATCGCTCAACCCGGCAGTGGCCGCTGCCAGCCGCACCCCGTCCCGGGCATCGGTGATCACCGACCAGCCCGCACCCGACAGGGCCGCGACCAGTTCACGGCCCAGGCCGGCCGATCCCCCGGTGATCAGGGCCACCCGCTTGCTCGTGTTCGTCCGTTTCATGGAGCTAGACTTCAAGTTGAAGTGAACTTGAGGTCAAGAGCCCGGCCGCGGGGAGGCTGTTCCATGGCACCGGACAAGCACGACCTGCTGCCCATCGGCGAGATCGCGCACCGCAGTGGGTTCGCGCCGTCCGCGATTCGCTTCTACGAGGCCGAGGGGTTGATCAGCTCGGTGCGCAACAGCGGCAACCAGCGCAGGTTCGAGCGCAGCACGCTGCGCCGGCTGGCATTCGTGCGGGCAGCGGTGAACGTCGGGCTCAGCCTCGACGAGATCCGCATCGAACTCGACAGCCTGCCCGCAGGCCGCAACCCGACCAAGGCCGACTGGAGTCGCATCTCACATCATTGGCGAGGCCGGTTGCAGGCCCAGATCGAGGCGCTCGAGCGACTGCGCGACGGGCTCGACTCGTGCATCGGTTGTGGCTGCCTGTCGCTGACGGCGTGCACCTTCTCCAACCCCGGCGACGTCTCCGGCCGTCAGGGCGCGGTCGGCGCCGCCTTCCTGCCCGCCCCGCTGCGGTCGCCCCGCCCGCAGTAGCGGACGGCGCCCGCAGGTTTGGACGGCGGCAGGTGCGGACGGCGGCAGGTTTGGACGGCTGCAGGTGCAGACGGCAGCAGGTCAGCGGCGCCGGTTGCCTCGCTTCGGCTGGTTGCGTTGGCCACCGGACCGGGGCTTCGCGCCCGAGCCCGCCGAGCCCGACGGCGCAGGATCGGACTCGTCGTCCGCACCGGAGATCCCTGGTTCGAGGGTGCTCAGCAGCGCCGAGGATGCACTCGAGGAACCTCCGGGCACGGCCCCGACCAGCACCTCCGACTCCAGTTCCGCATCTCCCGAGGCTGTCGCCGCGCGCCTCTTGAGCACCTTCTGGGTGTGCTCGCGGATCGCCGGCTCCCGCTCCCGCAACTGCACCAGCAGCGGCGTGGCCAGGAAGACCGACGAGTAGGTGCCCGCGGCGATACCGACGAACAACGACAACGCGATGTCCTTCAGGGTGCCCGCACCGAGCAGGAAGGCACCGATGAAGAGAATCGAGGCGACCGGCAACAGCGCGACGACCGAGGTGTTCACCGAACGCACCAGCGTCTGGTTGACCGCCAGGTTCGCCGCCTCGGCGAAGGTGCGCTTGTTCTGGGTCAGCACGTGGTCGGTGTTCTCACGAACCTTGTCGAAGACCACCACCGTGTCGTAGAGCGAGTAGCCCAGGATCGTCAGGAAGCCGATCACCGAGGCCGGTGTGATCTCGAACCCGACCAGGGCATAGATGCCCATGGTGATCACCAGGTCGTGCAGCAACGCGACCATGGCCGAGGCGGCCATCGCCCAGGTCCGGAAGTAGATCGCGATCACCAGCGAGACCAGCACCAGGAACACCAGCAGACCGGTGATCGCCTGTCTGGTGACGTCGGCCCCCCAGGTCGGCCCGACGAAGCTCACCGAGATCGCGTCGTCCGCGACCCGGTAGGTCCTGGCCAGGGCATCGCGGATGTCGTTGGCCTCGGCCTCCTGGATGTCATCGGTCTGCACCCGGTAGCTGTTCTCGTTCAGCTTGCTCACCCGGGGCACCTGCCCGGTGATCGCCTGGACGGCGTCCTGGCCGGCGATCTCGGAGCCGGTCGCCGCACCGCTGACCCGGAACTCGGTGCCGCCGCGGAACTCCAGGCCGAGGGTGAACCCCCGCATCCACATGCCCAGCACGCTGACCAGGATCAGCACCACGGCGATCATGTACCAGCGGCGGCGCTTGCCGACGAAGTCGTACGAACGGCGCCCGGTGTACAGGTCATCGCCGAAAGCGGCCAGCCCGATCATCGGGTCTTCTCCTCATCTGCCGACCTGGTCTCGACCAGGGTCGAACCGCCCGGATCGTCCTTGCCCTTGGCGGGCTCCTCGACCGGGGTCTCGGCGCTCTTCCGGGCCTGTTCGGCCCGGCGGCCGGCGATCGTGCCGGCGGTCGCCGAGGGCTTCGACGCAGGCGCGGTCGCGTCGGTGGCCACCCGGCCCCGGCCCGCGTAGCGCACCGAACGGCCGAGCTGGGACGCATCGAAGCCGGACCATCGGTGCCCGCCGGCGAAGAACTCCTTGCGCGAGAGCAGAAGCATCAACGGGTGCGTGAAGAGCACCACCACGAGGACGTCGATGATCGTGGTCAGACCCAGGGTGAAGGCGAACCCGCGGACCCCGCCGACGGCGAGCACGAACAGGATCACCGCGGCGAGCAGGTTCACCGTGTCGGAGATCAAGATGGTGCGGCGGGCCCTGGCCCAGGCCATCTCGACGGCCGCGGGCAGACTTCGGCCCTCTCGAACCTCGTCTCGAATGCGTTCGAAGTAGACGATGAACGAGTCGGCGGTGACACCGATGGCGACGATC
>DAIOVT010000288.1:1466-5399 GCA_036758885.1 Kineosporiaceae bacterium | reverse complement strand
GGCGTTGGTGATGGCGTCGAGGACGGTGTGGGCGGGTTCGCCTTCGGCGACGGCGGTGAGGCCGGTGAGGGCGGCTCGGGCGGTTTCGATGGCGTCGGCGGGTGCGGTGATGGTCATGGTGGCCAGGCCGTGTCCGCGGCGTCGGACGCGGACGCCGGTGGTGAGGCGGTGTTCGGCGTCGATGATGTCGGCGTGGTCGGTGGGTGCCCAGGTGGCGACGAGGTCGTCGAGGAGTCGGCGGAGTTTCGGTAGCGGCATGCCGGTTTCGGCGGTGGCGATCGCGGATGCGGCGATGCGGGCGGCGACGTCGGGGTCGGTCAGTGGGGTGATCGCGGCGGCGATGGCGTGGCCGTGGGACAGGGCGATCCGGCCGCTGCGGACGGCGGTGACCAGAGTCGAATAGCGGGTGGGGTCCTCGTGTCCGTCGGGGTCGTGGGTGGTGAGGTCGAGGAAGGCGACGTGGCCGGTGAGGACGGTTTCGGTGGTGCCGGAGGTGAGGGTGCATTCGGTGATCGCGGAGCGGCGGGCCAGGTCACGGGATTCGTGGTCGTAGGTCTCGACCTCGACCGGTGATGCTGCCTCGACAGCGGATTCCGCTTCGTCGGTGCTGAGGCCGATGTCGACCAGGTCGGTGCTGAGGTTGTCGAAGAGGGGCGGGCGGCGGTGTCCATGCGGCGGTGTGCCAGGGTCTGGGTGAGGTGGGCCTGCCAGAGCAGTGCTGCGCGGGAGAGTCGGGCGGCGGTGGCTGCGGCGTCGACGAGGATGTCTTCGGGTAGTTCCTGGGCGTACTGCAATGCGATGTCGAGGAGTGCGACGCTCTCACCGCCGCGGGCCTGGGCGTGGGGCTGGTCGAGGCGGTCACCGGGTAGTGGACGCAATCCCAGCCGTAGTGCCTCGATGATCGAGGCGGCGGTGTCGGGGGCCTCGTCGAGACAGTCCGGCAGGTCGACTGCCTGGATGAGGGATGCGGCCGTGAACATGTCCCGATTCTATCGGACAAGCGTTCGACGACCAAATGAAAACCCTTGCCCATCAATATATTTCAAGGACCGGGGTCAGAGTTCAGGCCGGGCATCGAGGTCAGGGTCCAGGCAATGGGCTGCCGCCCTGAGCCTCCATTCGTCCCGTCGACCGCATGGAAGCGGCCGTTTCCTTTGATCGCTGATCGAGACCCTGACCGATCGTGGCGTCTGTGCGTGACATGGCTGCCGCGCAGGGTCGGCCCGACGAGAGGCCCTTGGCCGATCTGGCTCCTCGATCAAGAGAGACACCCGCGGGTGATGGTCACTCACCGCGAGGGAACCTGCGCCGCGCCTCAAGGTCGTTGAGGTCCAGGTGGTTTCGCATGTAGCGCTCGGAGGCACGCTGCAGCGGCTGGAAGTCCCACGGGTAGTAGGCGCCACGACGCAGTGCCGGGTAGACCACCAGCCGCCGCGCCTGGCTGGCGCGTACCTCGGCGTCGAAGGCGGCCATGTCCCAGCGCTGCCGAACCCGATCCAGAAACCGTTGCACCAGTGCGGCATTGGCGGGATCAGCGGCCAGATTGTCCAGCTCCAGCGGATCGGCCTCGAGGTCGAACAGCTGTGGTGGGTCGAGTTCGCAGTGCACGAACTTGTAGCGTCCGTCGCGAATTCCGACCATCGGTGCCGCGGAGCCTTCGGCGGCGTACTCCATCAGCACCGGCTCCTCGCGCACCTCACCGTTGATCAGGGGCATCAGGGAACGGCCGTCGGTCCACGGCATGATCGCCTCGATGTCGATTCCGGCCAGGTCGCACAGTGTCGGCAGGATGTCGAGGTTCGACGTCGGCGCCGAGACCAGCCCGGCCGCAATCCCTTCTCCGGCAATGGAGAGCGGCGTCCGCGCCGACCCCTCGAAGAAGCTCATCTTGAACCACAGGCCACGCTCGCCGAGCATGTCACCGTGGTCGGAGCAGAACACCACCACGGTGTTCGCCGCCATCCGGGTGGCCTCCAGCACCGACAGCAACCGGCCGACGTGGTCGTCGATGTAGGAGATGTTCGCGAAGTAGCCGCGCCGCGCGGCCCGCACGTTGTCTTCGGTGATGTCGAAGGCGTCGTAGTCGCAGGCCCGGTACAGACGCTGCGAGTGCGGGTCCTGTTCGGCGTACGGCACGAACGGCGTCAGCGGGTCCAGCGCCGGGCAGTCCTCGTACAGGTCCCAGTACTTGCGCCGCGCGACATAGGGATCGTGCGGGTGGGTGAACGAGACGGTGAGACACCAGGGGCGGTCGCCGTCCAAGGAGGTGCGGGAGAGCTCGTACAGCTTCTGCTGGGCGAGGAAGGAGACCTCGTCGTCGTACTCCAGCTGATTGGTGGTCTCGGCGACGCCGGCCTCGGTGACCGAACCGAGGTTGTGGTACCACCAGTCGATGCGCCGATCGGGATCACGGTAGTCGGGCGTCCAGCCGAAGTCGGCGGGGTAGACGTCGGTGGTTAGCCGCTCCTCGAAACCGTGCAGCTGGTCCGGGCCGACGAAGTGCATCTTGCCGGACAGGCAGGTGTAGTAGCCCGCGGTCCGCAAATGGTGTGCATAGGTCGGGATCGACGAGGTGAACTCCGCGGCGTTGTCGTAAACGGCTGTGCGAGAGGGCAACTGCCCGGTCATGAAAGAAGCCCGGCCGGGTGCGCACAACGGTGAGGCGGTGTAGTTGTTGGCGAACCGGGCCGAGCGGGCGGCCAGTGCCCCGAGGTTCGGCGCATGCAGGAAATCGGCCGGCCCGTCGGCGAACAGCGTGCCGGCGTACTGGTCCACCATGACGATCAAGATGTTCGGGCGGCCACCCGATCCCGTGAGCATGGCCACAGGGTGCCACCACCGGCCCTCAGTGGGAGTGACCGGCGCGAACCTTGTCACCGGCGCGGCCGAGGTGTTTCACATCGTGGGCCAGAGCATCGGCGACGTACTGGTCGTGAGTGATCATCAGCAGCGCTATCTCCTGCTCGGCCATCAGGGCGGCCATCAGGTCGAGCACCGAGCGCCGGGTGATCGAGTCCAGCGCCGAGGTCACCTCGTCGCAGATCAGCACCCGGGGCCGGGGGGCCAGCGCCCGGGCGATCGCGACGCGTTGGCGCTGCCCCCCGGACAGCGCGCTCGGCAGTCGCTCGGCCATGGACGGCGACACCCCCACCAGGTCGAGCAGCCGGTCCACCTCGCCCTGCGGCTGCCCGTCGACCAGCCGCAGGTGCCGCTCGATGCCGACGCGCACGGGCTGACGCGGATGCAGGGTGGCCGCCGGGTCCTGGGGTACGAGCTGGATCGCCGCACGTTCGGTGCGGGAGCGGCGCCGTGCCCGCGGTTGCAGGGGAGCGCCGTCGAGCAGCACGGCGCCGCCGGACTGCGGGTGCAGACCGGCCAGGCATCGGCCCAGGGTGCTCTTGCCGACCCCGGACGGGCCGACCACTGTCAGGCAGCGGCCGGGCGTCATCGCCAGGGTGACGCCGTCCAGTACCCGGTGCGGCCCGTAGCCGAGACTGAGCTCGCTGGCGGCGAGCACCGGCGGGGTCGTCGATACCTCGGGTTCCGGCCGGGAGCGGGCCCGCGTGGCCTCGACCAGGGCGATGCCGGCCGGGCTCTTCGGTTGGGAGAGAAGGTGTTCGGGGCGGGCCTGTTCGGCGATCGTGCCATGGTCGAGGACCACGATCTCGTCGACCATGCCGTCCAGGGTGGTCAGGTCGTGAGTGATCCAGAGCAGCGCGACCCCCTCCTCGCGCAGCCGGCTCAGCGCGGCGCGAACCTCACCGACCGCCACCGGGTCGAGCGCCGAGGTGGGTTCGTCGAGCACCAGCAGCCGAGGACGGCGCGCACAGGCCACCGCCAGGGCGGCCCGCTGCTGCTGGCCCCCGGAGAGCTCGCGCGGGTAGCGCGAGGCGAGTGCCGGGTCGAGACCGACCCGGGCCAGTTCGGCCGGAG
>DAIOVT010000288.1:0-1456 GCA_036758885.1 Kineosporiaceae bacterium | reverse complement strand
CAGCCGCCCGATCCGCCGGTACGGGGTGAGCAGCAGTCCGGTCTCCTGGCCGAGGTGGGCGACGATCTCGCCGCGCACCCCGGACGGCGGCTGCGGCAGCATCGGACGCCCGTCGACGAGCACCCGGCCGCGTTCCAGCCGCAGCCCGGGCGAGAGCCGGCCCAGCGCGGTCATCGCCAGGGTGGTCTTGCCCGATCCCGACGAGCCGACGACACCGAGCGACCGCCCTGGCGGCAGGCTCAGCTGCACGCCGTCCAGGATCGTGCCGGCGGCCGAGGTGACGACCAGGTCCTCGATCCGCAGCAGCTCCTTCCCGCCGCCGTCCTCATTCATGAGACCCTCTCCGGCACAGGCGAATCGGCCCGATCGACGAGCACGTTGATGCACACCGTCAGCACGGCGATCAGCAGCAGCGGGGTGAGCAGGGCCCAGGGGCTGCAACTGCACCCCGGGCAGTGCGTCGACGACCAGGGTCCCCCAGTCGGTGTTGGTGGCGCCGATGCCCAGGAACCCGGCGGCGGTGACCAGGTACAGCGCGGTGACGAAACGCAGCCCGGCGTCCGCCAGCACCACCCCGCCGACCAACGGCAGCAGTTCCCGGCCGACTATCCAGCCGAGTCCCTCGCCGCGGGCCAGGGCCAGTTCCAGGTACGGCCGGCGGACGACGTCCCGGGCGGCGGAGTAGACCACCCGCGCGGTCAGCGGTGCCCCGACCATCGCCACCGCCAGGATGATCCCGGCCCGGGAGGGCAGCGCGGTGAGCACCAGGACGACGCCCAGCATCGGCGGCACGATCGCGACGGCGTCCAGGGGGCGCAGCGCCAGGCCCTCCCGGCGGCGCACGCTGAGCAGTGCGGCCAGCAACCCGGCGACCACCCCGACCAGCGAGGCCAGCAGGGTGGCGGCGGTCGTGGTCAGCAGCACCGCGGGGCCGCCGTGCAGTACCCGGGAGAGCACGTCCCGGCCGAGGTGATCCGTTCCGAGCCAGGCGATTCCGCTCGGACCCGAGTAGGGCGCCGCGATCGGGGTGGCCGCCGCATGCGGGGCCAGCCACGGCCCGGCCATGCCCACCGTGACGACGGCCACGAGCAGGGCGACGGGTATCAGCCGGCCGGCGAGGCGGCCGGTCACGAGTTCGTCCGGGAGACGAGTTCGCCGAGCGCGTCGGCGGCCATCATGGCGACCAGCGTGATCGCGCCGAGCACCATGACCAGGGCCTGCACCACGGGCAGGTCACTGTTGGCCACCCCGGAGACCAGCAGCTGCCCGACCCCGGGATAGCTGACCACGGTCTCGACCAGCACCGTGCCGCCGAGCAGCATCGCGGCGTTGAGCATCCAGGTCTGCAGCGCGGTCGGCAGCACCGCGGGCAGCACCGAGTGCCGTAGCACGCTGCGCTCGGGAAAACCGTTGAGCCGCAGGAACTCCGCGTGCGGGGCGCGGTGTGCGGTCACGG
>DAIOVT010000287.1:0-5443 GCA_036758885.1 Kineosporiaceae bacterium | reverse complement strand
GTACCGGCCGGGGTGCGCGCGCCCGTCGAGGTCGAGCACCTGGCAGGTGCGCGGGTCGACCCGGAGGCGTCCGCTGGGCACGGGAGGCGTTCCGGCGGAGTCGGTCAGGGTCTGCTCCGAGACCTCACCGCGCCTCAGCAGGTCGGTGAGCAGGGCGTCCCGGGTGCCGGGCAGCGAGGTTCGCGGCAGCCGCGCCTCGACCAGGGTGCGCGCCGTCCAGGCATGGCCGCTCGCCGGGGAACGCGCCTCGAAGTACGCCGGTCCGGTGGTGACCTCGAGGTCGCTGCCGACGAAGGTGATCACGCCGGCCCTGGCCAGAGCCAGCAGTTCACCGAGTCGCTGCGGCGGTGGGCCGCTGGCGTAGTAGCTGAAGAAGCCGAAGAACCACGGTACGTCCAGCAGTTGCGAGGCCACCGACAGCCGTCCCGAGCCGAGGATCCGGACGAGCGGTTCGATGACCGCCAGCAAGGCGTTGAACAGTCCCAGATCGGCGGAGTGATGCGGGTTCCGGCGTCGGCGCAGGTCAGCCTCGACGTGTGCGATCACGTGCTCGTGCAGTGCGGCGGCACCCGCGGCGTCATCGGTGAACCGCAGTCCGCTCAGGGGCCGGTCCAGCGTGTCGAAGTCCAGCCGGTCCTCGGCCGCCGGCACCGCCTGGGTCACGGCAGCGGTCAATTCGCCTCCGGCCCAGTCGAGTTCGGTGACGGCCCGGCGGAACTCCTGCCACGGCACCGTGGTTCGCTCGGGGTGGGCGTGGAACAGTTCGTGGTAGTAGCCGAGGGCGAGTTCCTTGGCCAGCAGCGGCCAGAGGTCGGTGCGGAAGTCCAGGCCGGCGTAGCCCGGTTCACCCTCCCGGTGCTCGAGCAGGGAGGTGATGGTGTCGGGGGTGAGCACGAACGGGTGGGGTGCCCGTGAGCCCTGCAGCCGATAGGTGATCTTCGAGCGGTAGGGGACGCCGCGCCGAGACCCGACCAGGAGTCGCGGCTCCTGCCCGGATGCCTTGTAGCGCAGGCTTTCCGGTCGCAGCGGATCGCCCTGGTATCGCCCTCCCCGGCCCTGGCCGACCAGCACGGCGAGGTCGACGAACGCGAGCCCCGCACCCCGCACGATCGCTCGCTCGCCGGGCACGAGGCGGCTCAGATCCGCGTCGGCGGTGTACTCCTCGCTGATGTGCACGAGGTCGCGTCGTTGTGCCAGTTCGTCCAGTTCGGCGCTCTCGCCGAGCGCCTCGGTGGGCAGATGTCCCTGGGCCAGCAGCACGATGTCGGCGGTCAGCGGTTCACCGCGGTCGCTGAGGTGCAGTGCCTGCCGTCCGTCGTGTTCGGTGAGCCGGACGACGCGAGCGGCGTGCAGGTGGATGCGCACGTTCTCGGGTGCCGTGGCGACCGTGCGCCAGAAGAACCAGGTGAGGTACTCGTGCACGAGCCGGCGCGAGGCGAATGTCAGCCCGCCGACCCGGTCGGCCTCCCCGGCCAGTTCGGCACTGAGCCGCACTGCGTCCGGGCGGTGCGCCGTCCACTCGTCGAAGGTGGGTCCCGGCCGGATCGGGCCGTCGATGCGGCAGGACGCGTCGGTGAACATCGTCATGTCCTCGGCCTGCGAATTGGCCCAGAGCAGCGACGACTGGTCCCAGCGCCAGATCCGGCCCGCTCCGAACGGGAACGGCTCGATGACATGGACGTCGACCGGTGCGTCCGGAAGCAGCTCTGCCATGTTGGCCAGCAGTCGTTCCAGCAGCCCGGCGCCGCGGGGCCCGGCCCCGACGATGGCGATCGCCGACGTGCTCATGATGGACGACGGTAAGCCGCCGATACCGCAAGGAGCAATTCCTCTGGGAATAGTATGTAATCAGATCGGAGTGTTTCCGCTCACGTCAGGCTCCGGCCGGGCGCGGCCGCTGATCCGTTCCGGTGCAGTGGATCCGAGGTGGTCACAGCCAGTTCGGGCCGTTGCGCAGCTCGCTGACCAGCGATGCCGTGACGGCGCGCAAGTCTCCGTCGTGGGCCGCCGCGACGGCTCGCTGACGCTGGTAACCGGCACCGCCGCGCACGATGTCCTCGACCAGTGCCAGCTCGTTCCGGCAGCCGAGCCGGGCGGCCACGGGGGTGAGTTCGTCGAGCAGCCGCATGATGTCGTCGGTGACCAGCACTTCGTGGTTCGCGGTGTCCCGAATGACGATCGCCTCGAGCCCGTAGCGGGCCGCGCGCCACTTGTTCTCCTGCACGTGCCACGGCGGCAGAGTCGCGGGCAGGCCGCCCTCGTCGAGTTGGTCCTCGAGATGCACGACGAGGCAATGCGTCAGCGCAGCCAGGGCGACCACCTCGGTCAGGCTCGCGGTGCCGTCGCAGATGCGGGTCTCCATGGTGCCCAGCTTCGGTGAAGGCCGCAGATCCCAACGCATTTCGGAGACGTCGTCGATCACGCCGGTGGCCAGCACGTCGTCCAGGTAGGCCTCGAAGCTCGACCAGTCGGTGAACTGGAACGGCAGCCCGGCCGTGGGCAGTTGCTGGAAGAGCATCGCCCGGTTGCTCGCGTACCCGGTGTCGACCCCGCCCCAGAACGGGGACGACGCCGACAGCGCCGCCAGGTGCGGGTAGTAGGCGAGCATCCCGTTGATCACCGGCCAGACCTTGGCGGCCGAGGGCAGCCCGACGTGTACGTGGACGCCGAAGATCATCATCTGCCGGCCCCACCACTGGGTGCGCTCGATCAGCGTCTCGTAGCGGGGGCCAGGGGAGACCAGCTGAGACTGCCACTGCGCGAACGGATGTGAGCCTGCGCTGAACAGGTCCACCCCGAGCTCCTCGGCCTGGGTGCGCACCCGGGCCAGGGTCTGGCCGAGGTCCGCGCCCGCCTCGGCGGCGTTGGCGCAGATGCCGGTGACCAGCTCGATCGTGTTGAGCAGCAGCTCCTTGGCGACGCCCGATCCACGGCTGCCCGGCCGGGCCCCGGCCCTGGCGTCCTCCTGGCTGAGCAGTTCGAAGAGGTCCTCGGCGACCGAGACCAGGTCGCCGGTGGCGCGGTCGAGCAGACCCAGCTCCCACTCGACGCCCACGGTGCGGCCGGCCGAGGGATGGAAACGCAACCGCATCGCGTCTGCTCCGATTGACTTCGCCGGCTGGTGGTCCGGCGTCGCGATTTGCAGCAGGTGACGGCACCGGTGGGCTGGAACGGTAGGTCGGGCGCTTGCCCAGAGTCAATGTGCCAGAGGCGAATTCACGAGCGTGACGTTCGCCGCAGCGATGGTGGTGTCGGCCGGACGCCACGCTGTGCTTGGCCTTGTCCGCGCCGTGATCGGTGTCGGCCTCCGGTCGGCTGTGGGAGGCCCCAGGTCATCGAGTCCAGGCACCATGATCCGTTCTGTTGGACACGATCCCGCCGGATTGTGGGGCATTCGTGTCCAACAGAACGGATCATGTTCGCCAATGGGATGGCCTGCAGGATTGGCGTGCGGTGCTAGCCCCCGGAGGAGGAGCAGATGCACGCAGAAGAACGGCGGACGTCGGAGCTGGGCGCGAGGCTGTTGGCGCTCGGGGCCTTCGATGTCGGGCCGGGCTCCAGCGGGTCGGTCGTTGTCATCTTTCCGGGCGAGGTGACACCGGAGACCATCGCTGCGGCAGAGGCCGAGGGAGTGATCGTGAAATCCCTCCCGCTCACTCGGGCGGACATCGCGAGGTTCCACGAGGTGCTGCAGGCGGTGCAGCTGGCGCCCGGTGCCGGCGAACACCGCTACTGGGTCGGTGGCGACTTCGACAACGGAAGGATCCTTCTGGCGACGAACGCGCCGAGAGCCGTCACGGAATCGTTGCTCGAGCAGTTTCCGGACGGCATCACATTGCAGGGCATCCCTGGCGACGCCCCGTTCCGCCGTCAGTCACGGCGACCTGGCCTGCCGAGCAATTGACGGCCGGTGTACGGATGCCCAGGAAGCAGACACGGGATTCAGCCGAGATCGACCCGCGGTTCTCGAAACGGTGGTTGACATCGGGGTCGGGACGATCGACGGTTGACCAGACGATCTTGCAGCTGGGGAGTGGTCTGGGGGCAATGTGATGAGGGGTTTCATGCCGGTCGTGCCGGCGATCGTGTCCATGGGATTGGCGCTGGTGATCGCCCGCGGGAGGTCGACACCACGAGCGTTTGCCGTGGCCGTGGCCGGTACTGCCTGCGGCGTCGTGGGATACATGGTGACGTCGCAGCTCTTGCTGGACGATGCACAGAAGCAGGAGACGAGCACGGCCTCGTACAGGGCTTTGGTCATCGTGCTCATGGCCGGCGTCTTCGCGATCATCGCTCGAGCCAGGCGTGCGGACGGGTCGTGGCCCAGCCGAGGCCGAGCCTGAGGGCAGTTCAGGTGGGTCTGCGCCGACGGTGAGTCCCGTACGGCTGTGACCTGGGGTTTTGTAGGCCCCCCGGGGCTCGAACCCGGAACCAACGGATTAAAAGTCCGCTGCTCTGCCAGTTGAGCTAGAGGCCCTCGAACGGTGTCAGGGTATCGGCCGCCGACGGTGGGTGCGACGTGGTTGGAGCGCGTGGTCAGCTTCGGCGGGTCGCGGTGACTTATGTCAAGGTTGCCCGGTGCGTCCGTCAGGCCCTGCCCCTCGCTGGCGCCGCGCTCCCTGCCTGGTCGCGGTGCTGGGCGCCGTCCTGACCGGGTCGGCATGTGGGCAGGCGGCGGCTCCGCCTCCGGCGACCGCCGGCATGCAGGGCACACCGGCCTCGGGGGATTCGAGCATCCGCATCCCGTCGTCCCCGGTCGCGGCCCCGATGCCGTCGTCGGCGGCGACAGCGCCCGAGCCTTCCGTGACCGTCCCGTCGTCCCCGAGCGCTCAAGCAGTTCCGGCACCGGTCGCCGGGCTGCAGGAGCAGGCCGCCACGGTCGACCCGGCAACGGCCTGCGCGGCGCGAGTGCTGAGAACGATGACCCCGGCCGAACGTGCCGGGCAGGTGCTGATGGTCGGGGTGCCTGCGGGCAACCCGTCGTCCGGTACGCGTCTGGTCAGCGGCCAGTCCCTCGGTGGGGTCTTCCTCGCCGGACGGACGACGCTCGGCGTCTCCTCTCTCGCCGTCCACAGCCGTGCCCTGCAACGGGCCGCGGCCGCCTCCAGCGGTGTCGCCCTGTTCATCGCTGTCGACCAGGAGGGTGGCCAGGTCGCGACGCTGAAGAGCAAGACGGTTCCGGCCCTGCCCGCGGCCCGGGTGCAGGGCACCTGGGGCCATTCGACACTCTCGGCGCGGGTCGCGGCGATGGCCAAATCCCTTCATACGGCAGGGATCACGATGACTCTGGCCCCGGTGGCCGACACCGTGGCGGTCTCCGAGCGGAGCAAGAACGCCGCCATCGGCAAACCCAGGCGCGACTTCGGCGCCAACCCGAACGCGGTCGCCGAGGACGTCTCCACCGTGGTCAAGGCGGTTCAGGGTGCCAAGGTCTCGACCGCGG
>DAIOVT010000286.1:0-5464 GCA_036758885.1 Kineosporiaceae bacterium | reverse complement strand
CAGCAGAGTTCCTGCGGGGAAAGCGATCTTCTCGACCTGGTCGGCGTCGATGCTGCCCAGCCCGCCCGCGCTCATGATCGGCTTGTGAAAGCCGCGCCGCACCCCGTCGACGCTCTGCTCGTAGACCCGGAAGAATCCGCCCAGCCCCGGCCGGCCGAACTCGTTGTTGAACGCCGCCGCCCCGATCGGGCCCTCGAGCATGATCTGCAGCGGTGAGGCGATGTGCTCGGGCGCACCGTAATCCTCACTCTCCCAGGGCTCCTCGGTACCCGGCAGGTGCAGGTTCGACACCGCGAACCCGGTCAGCCCGGCCTTCGGCACCGAGCCCCGGCCGGTGGCGCCCTCGTCGCGGATCTCGCCGCCGGCGCCGGTCGCCGCCCCGGGGAACGGCGAGATCGCGGTCGGGTGGTTGTGCGTCTCGACCTTCATCAGCACGTGTGCCTCGGTCTCACGCGGGACGTAACGGCTTGGTGCGTAGGGGGTCTGCGGCGTCCAACGCTGAACCTTGCCGCCCTGCATGACCGAGGCGTTGTCCTTGTAGGCGACCACGGTGCCCCGCCCGGCCACGGCCTCGGTGTGCCTGATCATGCCGAACAACGAGTGCGGCTGGGGGGCGCCGTCCACGACGAAGTCGGCGTTGAAGATCTTGTGCCGGCAGTGCTCGGAGTTCGCCTGGGCGAACATCATCAGCTCGACGTCGGTCGGGTTGCGCCGCAACGAGGTGAAGGCCTTGACCAGGTAGTCGATCTCGTCGCCGGACAGGGCCAGTCCGAACTCGGTGTTCGCCCGCTCCAGCGCCGCCCGCCCGGCACCCAGCACGTCGACGTGGGCCATCGGCTCGGCGTCCTGCTCGAGGAACAACGCCGCAGCCGCCTGCCGGTCGGGCAGCGCCGACTCGGTCATCCGGTCGTGCAGCACCGCGGCGGCCGCCGTCCATCGGTCGGCGTCGGCGACCGGATCGAGGGTGACACCGTGCAGCAGGTACTCGGTCACCCGCTCGACGCGGTGGATGTCGACCTCGCAGTTGCGGGCGATGTCGGTCGCCTTCGACGACCACGGCGAGATGGTGCCGAGCCGCGGGGTGACCACGATCAGCGCGCCCGCCCCGCCCGCCGCGTCACTTCCCGGATCGAACGCCGGATCGGTCGCCGGATCGCCGTAGTCGAGCAGCGCCCGCACCCGGGCGAGCGGCTCGCCGTCCAGCGTCGCGTCGGTGGCGACCCAGTGCACGTGTCTCGCGGTGATCGCATCGATCTCGGGCACCACCTCACGCAGCCGCTCGAGCAGTGCGTCGGCCCGGAACGGCGAGAGGGCGTTGCCGCCCTCGAGACTGGTCAGCACGTAGTCGTGCGCCATGAGCGGTGATCTCCCGGGTTCGAGGGGGCCTCGGACGGCGCCCCCAGCCTAATCGGGCGAGGAGACGCTGAGGTCCGGTGGACTTTTGTGGCGTCTGGCCCGACAAATGCCGCCGGACCTCGGGCCTCTGCAGCACAGGCCCGCAGCCCGTACCCTCGGGGACGTGCGAGAGGTGCCCCTGCCAGGAGGACGAGTCATCGTGCACGGCCATTGGGGCCGGCCGGTGGTGGTTTTTCCGACCGAGGGAGGCAGCGCGACCGACGCCGAGGCCAACGGGCTGGTCGGCGCGGTCGAAGGGCTGCTCGACGCCGGACGCCTCAAGCTCTACTGCGTCGACTCCTACGACCACGAGAGCTGGTCGGCGGCGCACAAACCGGTCGAGGACCGGGCCCGGGCGCACGAGTACTACGAGTCCTGGATCACCTCGACCCTGGTGCCGTTCATCGCCGACGACTGTGGTGGCGCGACCGATCTGGCCGCCGCGGGCTGCTCGATGGGGGCGGTGCATGCGCTGAACGTGACCCTGCGGCACGCCGAGCATTTCGTGCTGGCGCTGTGCTTCTCGGGCAACTACGACCCAGCGGCGATGCGCAGTTGGGGTGAGCGCGGCATGGCCACGTACTTCACCAACCCGATCGACTACGTTCCCAACCTCGAGGGCGGCCACCTGGAGTGGTTGCGCTCGCGGGTGGCGGTCCTGCTGGTTACCGGGCAAGGTCAGTGGGAGGACACCACCGGGGCGCTCGACTCGACCCGGCACATGGCCGGTCTGCTCGCCGAGAAGGGCATCCGGCACGAGCTCGACCTGTGGGGGTACGACGTGCCGCACGACTGGCCGTCCTGGCGCGCCCAGTGGGCCCATCACCTGCCCCGGTTCTGCTGACAGGTGTCCCGATGGTGATCGTCGAACCCACCGAACTGGTCTTCAGCGTCCCCGACCCCGACCGCCGGCTGCGCGGTGTGCGGCTGTGGGACGGTCTCGACCTGCCGGCCGTGCCCCGCGAGTTCCGCATGGACGGCGATGCGCCCGGCGGCGATCCCGCCGGGCACGCGGAACCCGTTGCGCCGCAACCCACCTGGACGCTTCGCCTACCGCGCCCGGCGATCAACCGGCTCGAGTACCAGGTCGAACTGACCCACCCCGACGGGGGCAGCGAGTTCACCGTCGACCCGACCAACCCGCAGACCACCCCCGGCGTGTTCGGACCGAAATCGGTGCTCGAACTGCCCGGCTACACCCCGCCGGTCTGGCTCGGCACCGACCCGTGGCCGCTCGCCGACGAGTTCCGCGTCGAGACCGGCATCGGGCCGGTCGACCTCGCCGTCCGGTCGCCGACCGCAGCGACGTCGCGGGTGGTCTTCGCGCACGACGGCCCCGAGTACGACGTGCTCGCCTCGCTCGGCAGCTACGCGGCCTTCGCCGCCGCGCCCGGCGACCCCGTGCCCAGCGATCCCGGGCCCGGTGACCCGCCGGACGCCTCGGGCACCGGGAGCCCCGCCGTCCCGCCGTTCCATCTGGTGCTGGCCGCGCCGGGAGCCCGTGACGACCGCTACTCCGCGTCGCCGTCCTACACCCGGGCGCTGGCCGAGAAGGTGCTGCCGCAGATGCACGAGCGGCTCGGCAGCGGGGGGCCCGTCGTCCTGATCGGGGCCAGCCTGGGCGGCCTGGCCGGGCTCGCCCTGCAGCGTCGGTACCCCGAGGCGGTTGCGGGGCTCTTCCTGCAGTCGGGCAGCTTCTTCACCCCGCAGTTGGACGGCGTCGAGTCGCGGTTCGGCCACTTCGGCCGGATCACCCGGGCGGTGGCCAGGGTGCAGGCGGACCTGCCCCCGGGACGTCCCGTGCCCACCGTGCTGACCTGCGGCGCGGCGGAGGAGAATCTGCGCAACAACCAACTGATGGCCAGGGTCTTGCGCCGGCAGGGGTACCCCGTGACGCTGCACGAAGTACCCGACGGTCACAACTACGTGGCCTGGCGGGACGCGCTGCATCCGCATCTGACCGGGCTGCTGGCGCAGGTGTGGACGGCGCCCGGCTGAGCGGCCGGGCCGGCGAGGACGATTCGGCGACCGCAACGAGGCGGCGTCCGGGAACGAGGAGGAACGCGATGGGCTTGGCTCCGCACATCATCGGGTTGCTGTTGGGCACCGAGGAGGACTGGCCGACCGCGTTCACCGAGATCATGAACCGCACCGGGCAGGTCACCGACGCGCACGGACGCAACCACGCCTTCGACGTCAAACGGGTCACCATCGAGCCGTTCGACCTGCGTGACCACCCGAGGCACAGCCTGGTCGTCGACCGGCTCGCGCACTGGTACTACCACCCACGGGAGTGGCTGAAGAAGGTCGCCCTGATGGACGATGTCTACCTGCTGAACAGCCCGTTCACGTTCCAGTCGATGGAGAAGCACGCCGCCTACTGCGCGATGATCCGGCTCGGTCTGAAGGTGCCGACCACGGTGCTGGTGCCCTCGAAGAACCCGGTCGACAACGCCCGGTACGCCTACACCGCGGCGAAGTACAACCAGTCGTTCGACCTCGACGCGGTCGCCGATCACGTCGGCTACCCGATGTTCATGAAGCCCTACGACGGAGGCGCCTGGGTCGGTGTCTCGCGGGTGCGCAACAGCGCGGAGCTGCACCAGGCCTACGACGAGTCCGGCGAGCGGTTGATGCATCTGCAGGCCTCGATCGAGGGCTACGACGCCTTCGCCCGGTCGCTGTCGATCGGTGCCGAGACCATGGTGATGCGGTTCCGCCCGGACGAGCCGATGCACGACCGGTACGCGGTCGAGCACTCCTTCCTCGGCGCCGAGACCGGCAGCGAGGTGATCGCCATCTCGAAGCTGGTGAACGCCTTCTTCCGCTGGGAGTTCAACTCCTGCGAGATGTTGGTCAAGGGCGACCAGGTGCACCCGATCGACTACGCCAACGCCTGCCCGGACGTCTCGCTCACCTCGTTGCACTACTACTTCCCGTGGGCGATGTCGGCGCTGGTGCGGTGGTCGATCTTCTGCTGCGTCACCGGCCGCACGCCGCGGCTCGACCTCGACACCACCAACTACTTCGCCGTCGCCGACCGCGACGACCTCTCCTACACCGAGAAGCTCGAGGCCTACCGCAAGCTCGCCGAGGACTACTTCGAGGCCGAGCGGTACGCCGACTTCGTCGCCTCACGGCTCGCGCACGTCGACGAGGTGGTCTACGACTGGGTGCGCTCCTGGGACTTCGACCACCTGCTGGTCGAGACGGTGCGGGCCACCTATCCCGCGCATGAGCACGACCGGTTCATCGCGCACTTCCGCGGGCTGCTGAACACCTGGGTCAGCGACCAGCCCTGGGCGTCCTGAACCCGCCTGCCTGGACGCGGACGCTTTTGTGTTCGTCCGAGAGCACAAAAGCGCCCGCGATGAATCCCTTTGCGGGGTGAGTCAGCCCCAGTTGGCCGCGTCGGTGACGCAGAACGGGTGTCCGGCCGGGTCGAGCAGAACCGTCCAGGTCTCGCCGGGCTGTTCGTCGGGGCGGACGGCGCCGAGTTCGACCGCGCGCTGCACCGTGGCGGCCGGGTCGGTGGCGGCGATGTCGAAGTGGAACTGCTTGCGGCCGGAGTCGGGCCAGGCCGGCGGCTGATAGTCGGGGACGGCGCCGATGCCGATCGGGGTGGCGCCGTCCTTGCCGAGCATCGCGTACCCCTCGCCCTCGGCGATCACGGTCAGGCCGAGCAGGTCGCGGTAGAAGCCGGTCAGGGCGGGCACGTCGGAACAGTCCAGGGTGAACATCGCCAGGTTCGCAGTGTCGGTCATGGTGGGCAGGCTAGCCAGCGGCCAGGGCGACGGCTTGAACGGATCGGACATCCGGGCGGACTTCTGGGCGGACATCTGAACGGACATCTGAACGGACGTCGAGACGGGCCTCGCCGTGCCAGGTGGCGGCCTCGGAGGCGAGCAGTTGCCGCGGGGTCATACCCGACCAGCGCCGGGCGTGCCGGGTGAGGTGCGGCTGGTCGCTGTAGCCGGCGATCGCGGCGAGTTCGGCGAGGTTCAGCCGCGGGAACCGCCTGGCCAGGTCGAGGAAGTGCTGGATCCGCAGGATCGCGCGCAGGGTCGAG
>DAIOVT010000285.1:0-5465 GCA_036758885.1 Kineosporiaceae bacterium | reverse complement strand
CTGACCACCATGGACTTCATCCAGAAACAGTTCGGCGACGTGTGCGCCGACCTGTGTGCCGTGCTCGACCGGTTCGGCGGCTACGCGGAGCGCTTCGACGCGGCCCTGGCCAAGGTGAACTCCGGCCGCCGGGAGTGGGTCGACTCCGCCGAGCTCGACTCGCTGCACACGGTCTGGATCCAGTTCCACGAGGACCTGATCGCCACCCTCGGCATCCCGCGAGGTGCGGACGACCCGGCCACCTGAACGTCAGCATCCGCCGGGACGCATCCGAGCCCTTCTGCGACGGCTGTCCTCCCCGGTCCGGAGCGCCGGTTCCGGCCCGGGGCAGCGCACGGGCCCGTCGTGGGTGATCCTGGTGCCATGCGTGTTGTCCCCGCGTACCTGCGCGAACTGAGATCGGACGGCGTCCGCGAGCGCGGCGACCTGGACGCACTGGCCGGCCTGGTCGCCGGTGGCGGGGTCGTCGTGCTGAGCGGCGCCGGGATCTCCACCGAGTCGGGCATCCCCGACTACCGGGGTCCCGAGGGGGCCCTGCGCAGGCATTCGCCGATGACCGTCCAGGAGTTCACCGGCAGCGAGCAGGGTCGCCGCCGGTACTGGGCCCGCAGCTTCGTCGGCTGGCCGCGGATCGCGCTGACCCGGCCGAACGCCGGGCACCTGGCGGTCGCCGAGCTCGAGGCCGCCGGACTGGTCGACGCGACGATCACGCAGAACGTCGACGGACTGCACCAGGCGGGCGGCGCCCGGACCGTCGTCGACCTGCACGGCCGCCTCGACCAGGTGGTGTGCCTCTCCTGCCGGACGCTGACCGAGCGGGTGCAGTTGGAGCGGCGGCTGCGCGAGGCCAACCCCACCTTCGCCGAAGAGGTGGAGCGGGCCACCCGGGCCGCCGGGACCGCCGGGCAGGTGAACCCGGACGGCGACGTCGCCCTGCCGGAGGAGCTCGTCGACCGGTTCGTCGTCGTCGACTGTGTGCACTGCGGCGCCGACGCGCTCAAGCCCGACGTGGTGTTCTTCGGCGAGTCGGTGCCCCGGGAACGGGTCGCCCGATGTGCCCAGCTGGTCGAGCAGTCCCGGGTCCTGCTCGTCCTCGGTTCGTCACTGACGGTGATGTCCGGGTTCCGGCTCGTCCTGCAGGCAGGACGTCTTCAGGTGCCGGTCGCGATCGTCAACGCCGGGCCCACCCGGGGCGACGACCGGGCCGAGATCCGCCTGGACGCACCGCTGGGCCAGCTGCTCACGGAGCTGGTGGACAGACTGCGCTGACCCTGCTGCGAGTGGCGGGTGACCGGCACCTGTGAGCCGTCTCGTACGCTGACGTCGTGAGCGGCGCCGATCAGCAACAGGTGAGCAATCAGATACTCACCGTGCCCAACGCGTTGAGTGCCCTCCGCCTGGTCCTGGTACCGGTGTTCTTCTGGCTGATCCTCACCGGGCGTGACGCCGCCGCGATCGCCGTCCTGATGGTCAGCGGCATCTCGGACTACCTGGACGGCACCCTCGCCCGGCGCTGGGGACAGGTCACCCGGCTCGGTCAGTTGCTCGACCCGTTCGCGGACCGGCTGTACATCCTGTCCACCCTGATCGCCCTGGGCTGGCGCGACATCGTGCCCTGGTGGCTGGTCGCCGCGCTGATCGCCAGGGACGTGCTGCTCGCGCTGACGATCCCGGTGCTGGCCTCGCACGGCTACGGTCCGCTGCCGGTGCACCTGCTCGGCAAGGCCGCCACGTTCAACCTGCTCTACGCCTTCCCGCTGTTGCTGCTCGCCGAGATCTCCGGGCCGGTGGGCAGCGTCGTCCGGCCGATCGCCTGGGCCTTCGCCTGGTGGGGGCTGATCCTCTACTGGTGGGCGGCGCTGCTGTACCTGCGGCAGGTGCGGGCGGCGATCGCGATCCCGCAGGCGGAGCCCGGAGGGCGCCAACCCGGCTGACGCGAACCCGGCTGATCGGGGTGATCCGGGCGCCCCCGTTCGGGCCCCGTCGCCGCGCACTATGCTCACCGGCACGATCGAGCCCAAGGATCGACAGCGACTTCAGCCGAGGAGAGAGATGGCCGAGCACCCCGACGACCTGCGGTACACCACCGACCACGAGTGGGTCCGGATCGACGGTGATCTGGCGACGGTGGGCATCACCGACTTCGCCCAGGACTCGTTGGGCGACATCGTGTTCGTCTCGCTGCCCGAACCCGACGCCGAGGTGCAGGCCGGTGCCGAGTGTGGGGAGATCGAGTCGACCAAGAGCGTCTCCGCCCTGGTCGCCCCGGTCTCCGGAGCGGTCACCGAGATCAACACCGCGTTGGACGCCGCCCCCGAGGCGATCAACAGCGACCCCTACGGCGACGGCTGGATGTTCCAGGTGCGCCTGGCCGACCCGGCGGCGCTGCCCGACACCCTGCTCACCGCCGAGCAGTACCGCGAACAGATCAGCTGAAGGATCAGCCGGGAAGATCGGCCGAAACCGGGGCCGACAGGGCGCCGACTGTCTCACCCTGCTCTTCAGGGTTAGGCTTTCCTGGTCGGGGGGCGACGTGACGACCGGTGATCTCCCTCCGCCCATTGTTTCTTCGGTACCGTCCTTGATTCGCACCGATCCGGTAACGGATCCGTTTCGAGCCCTGTACCGACCTGTACCGATCTTCCAGATTCCGCCTGGCGTTCGAGATTTCGGAGTGAAGCCATGACGCACCCGACCGACGGACCGAACGCGGCAGCGAACGGTCCGGACCCGGCCGAGCTGAGCCCGGCCGACCCGGGGGCAGCCGACACCACACTGACCTTCAACGCGGTTCCGGCGGACGTCGCCGAGGGCGGTGGGCTGAGCGCCACCGACCTGGCCGCCGTCGAGGCCCTGCCCGCCGGCTCGGCCCTGCTGGTGGTTCAGCGTGGCCCGAACGCGGGTGCCCGCTTCCTGCTGGACGCCGACCGCACCACCGCCGGACGGCGCCCGGAGAGCGACATCTTCCTGGACGACGTCACCGTCTCCCGCAAGCACGCCGAGTTCGTCCGTCGTGAGGGCGGGTTCGGGGTGCGCGACGTGGGCAGCCTGAACGGCACCTACGTGCAGCGGGACCGGATCGAGGACGAGGTACTGCTGCGCAGCGGTGACGAGGTGCAGATCGGCAAGTACCGGATGGTGTTCTACCCGAGCCCGCGTGGGGCCGAGCAGTCGGGCAGCTGACGTGCCGGAACCGCTTCTCGGACGGCGCGGGGACCCGAATGCCTCGATGAGCATCGGGGAGGTGCTGGACCGGCTCCGTCCGGAGTTCCCCGAGGTCACCATCTCGAAGATCCGCTTCCTCGAGGAACAGGGCCTGGTCGACCCGGACCGGGCGCCGTCCGGGTACCGGCGCTTCTCCCCGGAACATCTGGAACGTCTGCGTTACGTGCTGTCCGTGCAGCGCGACCACTACCTGCCGCTGCGGGTGATCCGGGAGCATCTCGAGGCCGTCGACCGGGGGGAGCCCGGTGTCGCGCTGCCGGGTGCGCCGGCGCCGGTGAACTCGCGGCCGAGGCTGGCCTCGGCTCCCGAGCCGGACGAGCCCGCCGCGACGCCGGCCGGACCGGCGGGACCTGCCGAGCCCGGCCGTGCGCCGACCCGGGCCGACCTGATCGCCGCCGCGGCGGGCGACGAGTCGCTGGTCGCGGCCCTGGAGTCGTTCGGTCTGGTCGAGGCGTTCAGTCCGCGCTCGGGCAACGGCGGCGCCGAGCAGGTCTACGAGTCGACGGCGCTGGACGTCACCGCCGCCGCCGCCGAGTTGGCCGCCTTCGGCATCGAACCGCGTCACCTGCGCACCTTCCGCAGCGCCGCCGAGCGCGAGGCCGACCTGCTCGAGCAGGTCGTCTCGCCGATCCGGCAGCAACGCAGCGGCGGCAGCGCGGGTCGCGCCGACGAGGCCGCGCGAGAGATCGGCGAGGTCTCCTCGCGGTTGCACACCGCGCTACTGCGCCAAGCGATCCGGCGCAACGGCGAGCGCTGAACACGAGCTGGGCGGGAGCTGGACGGGAACGAGCCGCAGCGCCCGTCGCGCGCACCCGAACCGGCCGGTACGGTGGCGATGTGCGCGAGCTAGATGTCGTCGGAGTCCGGGTGGAGATGCCGTCCAACCAGCCCATCGTGCTTCTGCGCGAACGGGACGGCGACCGGTACCTGCCGATCTGGGTGGCACCGCCGGAGGCGAGTGCCATCGCCTTCGCCCAGCAGGGCGTCGTCCCGCCCCGGCCGTTGACCCACGACCTGCTCAAGGACGTGATCTCGGCGCTGGGCCGCACCCTCGAGGAGGTGCGCATCGTCGCCATCCGGGAGAACGTCTTCCACGCCGAGCTGGTCTTCGACGGCGGCCTGACCGTCGACTCCCGGTCCTCCGACGCGATCGCCCTGGCGTTGCGCACCGGCACCCGGATCATGGGGGCGGACGACGTGCTCGAGGCCGGTGGGGTCGCCGTCCCCGACGAGGACGAGGACGAGGTGGAGAAGTTCCGGGAGTTCCTCGACCAGATCTCTCCGGAGGACTTCGGTGAGTCCGGGCCTGACCGTAGTTCCGACACGCCGTAGTGCCGGGGTCGGGCGTGTCGTTGACCCGGGACGGGGCGCGGCCTACCGTTCGGGGAGTGGAAACGCCCTCGGTGTAGTTCCACCGGTGTATTGCCGATGTGAGTCTCAACCTCAAGCTGAGGTAGAGAGTCTCCGCGATCCCGCGCATCGGTTCTCGGTCCCGGATGAGGGCTCTGACAGGAGGTCGGGTTGAGCGGCACCCAAGACGCGAGTACGCGCCGTTCAGCCACGCCACCTCCGGAGGCGCAGAACTTGCTGTTCCACGAAGAGTTGCCGCTGCTCGACGAGCAGGTCGGTTATCGCGGCCCGATCGCCTGCAAGGCCGCCGGAATCACCTACCGCCAGCTCGACTACTGGGCGCGCACCGGACTCGTCGAGCCGGGCGTCCGCTCGGCCACCGGCTCTGGCACCCAGCGGCTCTACGGTTTCCGCGACATCCTCGTGCTCAAGGTGGTCAAGCGACTGCTCGACACCGGCGTCTCGCTGCAGCAGATCCGTATCGCCGTGAACCACCTGCGTGAGCGCGGCGTCGACGACCTGGCCCAGCTCACCCTGATGAGCGACGGAGCCACCATCTACGAGTGCACCTCGCCCGACGAGGTCTTCGACCTGGTCCAGGGCGGTCAGGGCGTGTTCGGCATCGCCGTCGGCCGGGTCTGGCAGGAGGTCGAGGGAAGCCTCAGCACCCTGCCCAGCGAACGCCCGGACGGCAGCATGGCCGACGACCCCTCCGACGAACTGGCCAACCGCCGCCGCCACCGCGCGGGCTGAACCCGGGGCGGCTGCCCGAGGCGGTCGCCGGGTTTCGCCGGCCGGCCCGGTCAGCCGGTCCTGTCAGCCGGTCCTGTCAGCCAGGTTCCGTCAGTCAGGTTCTGTCAGCCGGCCTCGGCGGCCGGGGCCCTCAGCGG
>DAIOVT010000284.1:0-5466 GCA_036758885.1 Kineosporiaceae bacterium | reverse complement strand
ACCCCCGCCACCAGCTAACCGCGAACGTGACAGCTATTTTCGACTGATCACGGGGCTCAGTTGGTGGCCGCCGTGGCAGCCGCGGTGATGGCGACCCCGGTGGCCACGGCGGACGACGCAGCGATGGCTGCCGCGGTGCGGGTGACGGCGGTACTCACCGCGGCCGCTCCCCAATCGCCCGACTCCAGCTCCTTCGCCCGCGCGATGGTCTGCGACGTCCAGGGCACCGGCGGACGCAGGGCGGGCATCGCCCCGCTGGCCGAGAGCAGCGCGATCACCGCGGCGACCCGGGGATCGGGCTGCTCGCCGTCCACAAGAACCGCGTTGATCTTGCGACGCAGCTCGGTCTCGTGCGCCTGGTCGGCGGCGGGCCACGCGGTGGTGCGGAACAGACCGAGGAAGCGCCTGGACTCGCGGTTGACCATGCCGCGCTGTTCGAGCCGCTCGGCAAGCGGGTTCAACAGGTTGGCGCCGATGCTCAACAGCAGTGGCTGCACCCGGCGAGGTTTCTCGCCGACCTTCTCGAAGGCGGTCTGCAGCACCGGGTCGGACAGCGGATCGGTGCCCACCTGACGAATGATCGGACCGTTCAGGATGCCGCCGCTCTCCTTGTCCTCCTCGATCCGGCCGCGCAGGGCCAGATCGACGAGCACCGCCCCACCGAGGGTGTAGTGCAGTGTGCCGGCCCCGGCGATCGAGGCGCCGTCGTCGTCCAGCAACAACAGCAAGAGGTCCTCAACGATCAGCAGCTCGTCGTCCATCAGGTGCATCTCCGATCTTCTGATCCAACTCATCAGGTGGTGCGGGTCAGGGCCGACACACTTGCGCCTGTTGGGACCCGGCGGGCGGCAAGGTGTTGCGGCTCCAGCCGATCACAGCGCGCCCGCCAGCGCGAGAGCGATCAACTGGGAGACGCCGTTGTTCACCACGTGCACCACCACGCTCGGCCACACCGATCCGCTGCGCCGGCGCATCTCACCGGCGACCAGGCCGACGACCAGGGCGGTGAAGAAGATGACGTTGATCCCGTGCATGATCGCGAAGATCAACGAGCTGCCGACAACACCGACGACGGCGCCGTACCGGAGCAGCACCGTGGTCACCACACCGCGAAAGGTCAGCTCTTCGCCGAGGGGGGTCAGCACGGCCAGGAACAGCAGGGACAGCACCACCGAGAACGCCCCGCTGCTGCCCGACTCGGTGTAGACGTCCTGGATGGTCTCGGGCTGCGCGCCGGTGAGCATGATGATCACACCGATCACCCGGCTGACGATCAGCGCCAGCAGTCCCCCGGCCACACCCCACAGCAACCACCGCATCGAGGTGGATCGCAGCCCGAACAGCGCGGGACCGATGCGGCGTACCGCGACCGCGGCGGCAAATCCGAGAATGCCGGCCACACCGGAGAGCGCGGCCAGAGTGAGAGCCCGCGGCAACCCGGTGATGCCGAGCGGGTCGAGCAACCGGGGTGTGCCGTAGGCGACAGCGGCCAGCACAGCCAGGCCGACCACGAGCTCGAGCCACCCGGGCCTCTTCGTCTCCCGCGGATCAGCGGGTGCCACCTCGGCACGCTCGGTCATACGGGCTCCTGATCACGGGACGGCTGATGGACAACCGGACGGCGGCTCGACCGCCGGCCGGGCAGCAGCCGGCCGGCTGCCCGACCGGCCTCGACTGCGATTGCACACCATGCCGTCACGGCACAGTCAACGCCCGGCGCTGCTGCACCGCCCCGCGCTCCCCCGCCATAGTTGGAGACATGACAACGGCGCAGACGCAGGGTTGGAGCACCCGCGAGATCGCCGAACTGGCCGGCACCACGCTGCGCGCCGTGCGGTACTACCACGAGGTCGGTCTGCTCGATGAGCCCGAGCGATCGACCAACGGCTACAAGCAGTACCGGATCGGGCATCTTGTGGTGCTGTTGCAGATCCGCAGACTGGTGGATCTCGGCGTGCCACTGGGCGATGTGCCCGGCGTGCTGGCCGCCACCCAGGACCCGGAGGAGATGCTGCGCGCGTTGGACGCCGAACTGGCTGCCAACATGCAACGCCAGCAGCGCATGCGCGACGAGATCGCCGAACTGCTGCGGCACCCCGCCTCGAAGGACCTGCCACCGGGTTTCGGCGACCTCGCCGACGTCCTTCCGGTAGCCGACCGGGCGCTGATCCTGATCTACTCCCGCCTCTTCGGCCAGGCCACCATGGCCTCGTTGCGCGGTCTGGTGGTCGCGTCGGCCCGCTCGGGGTGCGCCGACGAACTGGCGGTGCTTCCCCTCAGCGCCGACGAACGGACCCGGCAGGACCTGGCCGAGCGGTACGCCGACGATCTACGTGAGTACTTCACGGCAAGCCCGTGGACCAAGAACTCGCAGATCCAGGCGAGCCTGGACGTCGCCCACCCCTCGCACAACCTGGTGGCGCAGGCGCTGCACTCGCTCTACAACCCCGCCCAGCTCGACGTCCTGGTGCTGTTGAACCGCATTCTGACCAGCACCGCCTCGCTGCCCCACGCTCCGGCGCGGGTCGAGACCAGCGGCTGAACGGACCGGCTCTCAGACACAGACCGGCCGGCCCCGGGATCGATGGGTGGGGCGTCAGAACCAGTTGCGCGGGTCGACGAAGTTGCCGTTGACCAGCACCTCGAAGTGCAGGTGGCAGCCGGTGGAGAGCCCGGTCGTGCCGGAGTAGCCGATCAGCTGACCCTTGGCGACCGATCCCCCGGACCGGACGATGCGGGAGAGGTGGTTGTAGGTGGTGGCCACGCCGTTGCCCCGCAACTCGCCGTTGTCGATGACGATGCGGTTGCCGTAGCCGCCGGCCCACCCGGCGGAGATGATCTCGCCGTCCGCGGCGGCATGTACCGGCGTACCGCAGGCGGCCGCGAAGTCCTGCCCGGAGTGCAGTCGCCAGATTCTCAGGATCGGGTGGAACCGCTGCCCGAACGGCGAACTGATCGGGGCCGAGACCGGGTACGAGAGCGTTCCGGAACCGATGATCGAGGAGGAGTCGCCACCACCTCCACCGCCCTTGCCGCTGCGTGCGGCCCGTTCCCGCGCGGCCTTGGCCCGGGCGACCAGGATCGTGCGCAGCTTGGACTGTTCGGCGGACAGCGCGTTCAGCCGGGACCGCTCGTCGTTGATCTTTCCGGCCAGCGCCGCCACGGCCGTCTTCTGCGTCGCCACCAGCTGGGTGATCTGGGCCTCGGCCGAGGCCGCGGCGGCCTGCGCCGCCTGGCGCTGCCTGACCGTCTCGGCCGAGGCCCGCTTCAGCTCGGCAACCTGAGCCCGGACGGCGGCCAGCCGCGCGCTCTGCGCGCGCAGCTCGGCCTGTTGCACGGCGAGCTGCGCGATCGCCTCGTTCTGCGAGCGCAGCGCCGCACCGGCGACGGCCAGCCGTTCGTTCAGGTCTTCGGCGCTCTGCGAGTCCAGCACGATCGACAACCCGCTGACCTGGTTGCCGACGTAGGCGGAGCGGGCGATCTGGCCGAGCTGCTTGCGGGTGGTGGCCTCGGCCGCGGTCTGCGCGTCGAGATCGCGACCAGCCTTCTGCTCCTCGGCCTGCGCCACCTTCAACTGGTCGGCCAGCAGCGCGTCCTTGGCCTGGGCGGCGGCCAGCTGGGCCTGCGCAGCGGCGAGGTCGGAGCGGGCGCTGACCAGGTTGGCCTGGGAGGTCTCCAGCTGGACGGCGGCGTCCACGAAGTCCTGCTTGGCGCCCTCGAGGGTCTCGCGCAGGTCGGAGATCTGCTTGTCGAGCGCCTTCTTGCGCTTGGCCGGGTCGTCGTCCGCCGGTGCTGCCGTGCCCGACGCCTCGCGAGCGGACAGGCCGGCAGCGGACTCAGCGGGATGCCCGGACGTCTGTTGCGCGGATGCGGACGGCGCGAACAGCGCAGGTGAGGTACCGAGGACCACAGCGGCGACCAACCCCGAGGCGGCTCGCTGCCGCAGGCGTTTCCGGTCGCCGACCGTCATCTGATCCATTTCCCTGCGATTCCGGCATTCGTGATCACCTCAGCCTCACCCGGGATCGTGCTGGGTGACAAGGGTCAGAAGAACCGGACGCATGCGCTCAATCTCAACCTCGAGTTGAGGTTGAGCATTCACACCTTGAGGTATCGGCGCAACGAGAGGAAGGACGACACGCCAGCTATCAGCATTCCGACAGCGAACAGCAGCGGGGTGACCGCGAGCGCATCACGCCAGCTCACCCAGGAATCGATGAACTGCAACTGCTCGGCGAGCCAGCCGTGGATGGCGGTCTGGGTGAACGCCAGCAGGATGCCCGAGGCGATCAGGGCGCCGAGCATCGCCGCGATCAACGACTCCAGTACGAAGGGCAGTTGGATGACCAGGTTGGACGCACCGACCAGCCGCATGATCGCGGTCTCCCGGCGCCGCGAGAACGCCGTCAGCTGAATCGTCGTGGCGACCAGCAGCACGCTGGAGAACAGGGTCGCCGCCGCGAGCGCCCAGGCCGACCACTTCAGCCCGCCGAGCAGGGCGAACAGCTTGTCGATCACCCGGTTCTGGTCCTCGACCGACTCCACACCGGGCCGGTCGCGGAAGGTGTCCGAGACGATGGCGTACTGGGTGGGGTCCTTGAGCCGGACCCGGAAGGACTCGGGCATCTGGTCGACGGTCAGGTTCTCGGAGAGCACGCTGTCGGCGTACTGCTCACGGAACCGGTCGAAGGCCTCCTGCTTGGACTCGTAGAACACCTCTTGCACGTAGGGGGCCAGCTGTGCCGAGTTCAGGTCGGTGCGGATCTGGTCGCGCTGGGCCTGAGTGACCTCGCCGCCGGCGCAACTGGGACTGTCGGAGTCGGCGGTGCACAGGAAGATCGAGACCTGCACCTTGTCGTACCAGTAGTTCTTCATCAGGCCGACCTGCTTCTGGGTCAGCATGCCGACCCCGAGCAGCAGCAGGGACACCGCGGTGACCAGGATCAACGAGACGGTCATGGTGATGTTGCGGCGAAGACCGATGCCGATCTCGCTGAGGATGAACTGGAATCTCAAGGTCGGCCCCCTCGGCGCTTCAACGGGTGTACCCGTAGACGCCGCGGTCCTGGTCACGCACCAGGCGGCCGTCCTCGAGCTCGCAGACCCGCTTGCGCATCTGGTCGACGATCTCGTCGTCGTGCGTGGCCATCACGATCGTCGTCCCGGTGCGGTTGATCCGGTCGAGCAACCGCATGATGCCGACGCTGGTCGCCGGGTCGAGGTTGCCGGTCGGTTCGTCGGCCAGCAGGATCGAGGGCCGGTTCACGAACGCCCGGGCGATCGCCACCCGCTGCTGCTCACCGCCGGAGAGTTCGTGCGGGAAGCGCCGCTCCTTGCCGCCGAGACCGACCAGGTCGAGCACCTCGGGCACGGTGTGTGCGATCGCGTGCCGAGGCTTGCCGATCACCTGCAGGGCGAAGGCCACGTTCTCGAAGACCGTCTTGTTCGGCAGCAGCCGAAAGTCCT
>DAIOVT010000283.1:0-5468 GCA_036758885.1 Kineosporiaceae bacterium | reverse complement strand
TTCGGGGACAAGGTCACCGACCTGCACCGGCCCTTCGTCGACGAGCTGACCCGGCCCAACCCGGACGACCCGCGCCCCGAGGGGGAGCGCTCGACGATGCGCCGGGTGCCCGAGGTGCTCGACTGCTGGTTCGAGTCGGGCTCGATGCCGTTCGCCCAGGTGCACTACCCGTTCGAGAACCGGGAGTGGTTCGACAGCCACTACCCGGGCGACTTCATCGTCGAGTACATCGGCCAGACCCGCGGCTGGTTCTACCTGATGCACGTGCTGGCCACCGGGCTGTTCGACCGGCCCGCGTTCTCGACCTGCGTCAGCCACGGCATCCTGCTCGGCGACGACGGCCGCAAGATGAGCAAGAGCCTGCGCAACTACCCCGACGTCAACGAGGTCTTCGACCGCGACGGCGCCGACGCGATGCGCTGGTTCCTGATGTCGTCGCCGGTGCTGCGCGGCGGCAACCTGATCGTCACCGAGCGCGGCATCCGCGACGGGGTGCGCCAGGTGCTGCTGCCGTTGTGGAGTGTCTGGTACTTCTTCTCGCTCTACGCCAACAGCTACCGCAACCTCGACGGAACGATCGGCTACCGGGCGAGAACCGTTGACCCGCAACAGGTCTCGGACGATGCGCTGGACCGGTACCTGCTCGCCAAGACCCATGACCTGGTGGTCACCATGACCGGCCAGATGGACGCCTACGACCTGGCCGGGGCCTGCCAGAGCGTGCGCGACCACCTCGACGTGGTCACCAACGTCTACGTGCGGGCGAACCGGGACCGGTTCTGGGCCAGCGGTTCCGGCGAGAACGGGTCGGTCGCGGACAAGGCAGCCGCCGATGCGTCCAGCAGGGCTGCGTTCGACACCCTGGGTACCGTGCTCGAGGTGCTCTGCCGGCTCGCGGCACCGCTGCTTCCGCTTCTCACCGAACAGATCTGGACCGATCTGACCGGTGGCCGCAGCGTGCATCTGACCGACTGGCCGACGCCGCAGGAGCTGCCCCAGGACGACTCCCTGGTGGCCGGTATGGACGCCGTCCGCTCGGCCGCCTCGGCGGCGCTCGGGCTGCGCAAGGCGGCCGGTCTGCGGGTGCGGTTGCCGCTGCCGAAGCTGACCGTGGTCTGCGCCGATGTCGCGGCGATGACCCCGTTCGCCGGGTACCTGGCCGACCAGGTCAACGTCGCCGAGGTCGATCTGCGTCCGCTGGAGGAGGCCGACGCCGGGCACGGGGTCGGCGTCACCCAGCGGCTGACGGTGAACGCCCGGGCCGCCGGGCCGCGGCTCGGCAAGACCGTGCAGGAGGTGATCCGGGCGGCCAAGGCCGGGGACTGGAGCACCGACGCCGACGGTGTGGTCAGCGCCGGGGGAGTGGCCCTGGTCGAGGGTGAGTACCTGGTCGAGACCGTCGTCGACCAGGGCGCCGCGGGTGCCGCCGAACAGGCGGTCGCGGTGCTGGACGGCGGCGGGTTCGTCGTCCTCGACACCGAGGTGAGCGACGCGGCCCGCGCCGAGGGCCGGGCCCGTGACCTGATCCGTGGCATCGCCGAGGAGCGCCGCCACCAGGATCTGGCGGTCGACTCGCGGGTCACCGTGCGGGTGGTCTGCACACCGGAGGTGGCCGCGGAGCTGGAACCGTTCCGGGAGCTGATCGCCGGTGAGGTGCTGGCCGGGGACCTGGACTTCGTGCTCGAGGCCGAGGCGGCGAGCAGTACCGGCGATGGCGCCGGCGCAGGTGATCAGGCGCCGGTGACGGACGTCGTGCTCGACAAGGACATCCCGGTCCGCGTCCAGGTCAGCCCGAAATGACCCCGGCCGCCCGCGGGCCGGGATCGGCCGACCGGCCGGCCGGTGCAGACCTGGCCCGGTTGCAGGAGGTCTACCGGCAGATCCTGGCCCGGGCCCCCGAACACGACCTGGTGCCCACCCTCGACCGGATCACCGCGGTGCTGGAACTGCTCGGTGATCCGCAGAACTCCTACCCGGCCGTGCATCTGACCGGCACCAACGGCAAGACCTCGACCACCCGCCTGGTCGAGCGGCTGTTGCGCGAGCACGGACTGCGCACCGGACGCTTCACCAGCCCGCACCTGAGCGACGTCCGCGAACGGATCACCGTGGACGGCGCGCTGCTCTCGCCCGAGCGGTTCATCGAGGTCTACGACGAGGTGCTGCCCGCTATCGGGATCGTCGACGCCCGCTCGCAGGCCGACGACCCGCCCGGCCCGCCGCTGACGTTCTTCGAGGTGCTGGTCGCGATGGCCTTCGCCGCCTTCGCCGACGCCCCGGTGGACGCCGCGGTGGTCGAGGTGGGCATGGGCGGCAGCTGGGACGCGACCAACGCGATCGAGGCCCGGGTCGCGGTGATCCTGCCGATCGCCGTCGACCATCAGCACTTCCTCGGCTCGACGATCGCCGAGATCGCGACCGAGAAGGCCGGGATCATCAAACCCGGTTCGGTGGTGGTGCTCGCCGAGCAACCCAGTGAGGTGGCCACCCGGATCGTGCACGAGCGCGCCGCCGAGGTCGGCGCCACGGTGATCCAGGTCGGTGAGCGGGTCGAGGTGCTCACCCGCGAGGTCGCCGTCGGCGGCCAGTTGCTCACCCTGCGCGGGCTGGCCGGCGACTACGAGGACGTGTTCCTGCCGTTGCACGGCGAGTACCAGGCGCAGAACGCGCTCGCCGCGCTGACCGCGGTGGAGGCGTTCATGGGCGGCGCCGAACCGAAGGGCCGGCTCGAGCCGGACGTCGTCCGGCAGGCCTTCGCCGATGCGTCCTCGCCGGGACGCCTCGAGGTGGTCCGGCGCAGCCCGACCATCCTGGTCGACGCCGCGCACAACCCGGCCGGCGCCCAGGCGCTCGCGGACGCGCTGGAGAACTCGTTCAACTTCACCCGGCTGGTCGGGGTGGTCGCCGTGCTCGCAGACAAGGACGCACTCGGCATTCTCGAGGCGTTGCAACCGGTGCTCGACGAGGTGGTGATCACCGCGTCGTCGTCCGGGCGGGCGATGGACCCGGACGACCTCGGCGAGCTGGCCGAGGAGGTCTTCGGTTCCGAGCGGGTGCAGGTGGTCTACCGCCTCGACGAGGCCCTGGACGTCGCCGCCGGGCTCGCCGAGTCGGTGGAGGCGCCGGGGGCGGCCGTGCTGGCCACCGGGTCGATCACCCTGGCCGGTGAGGTGCGGGTGCTGCTGCGTGCGGGTCTGCCCGACGAGAGCGTGCCGATCACATGATGCGCAACCCGAGGCGCACGATGGCCGCGACCATGCTGGTGCTCGAGGCGATCTCGGTGTTCTGCGGCGGGCTGGTCGCCGGCCGGCTGAACTCGAGCCTGGAGATGGGGCGGGCGGCGCTGATCTTCGGCGTCCTCGCCCTGCTGCTGATCCTGTGCGCGGGGCTGCTACGCAGCCGGGCCGGCTACCTGATCGGCAGCGTGATGCAGGTCGTGGTGCTGGCCGGCGGTCTGCTGCTGCCCGCGATGTTCTTCGTCGGCGGCGTGTTCGCGCTGCTGTGGTTCGTGGCTCTCGCGGTAGGCGGCTGGGTCGAACGGGAGCGCGCGGTCCATGATCGCCGCAGCGGCGTTCAGAGTGTCGAGTAGGCCGGTCTCGTCCCAGGGCTCGCGCACCTGGTGGCCGATCCGCAGCCGGCGGGGCCACTGCTGCTCGGTGAGCGGGCAGCCCTTCTCGATCGCGTAGGCGACCCGGTTGGTGAGCAGATCGGTGCCCGCGCCCTGCCCGTGGGCGACCACCGCGAGCGCGTCGTCGTCCCAGCGGCCGACCGAGTCGGTGCCCCGCACGCTGCCCCGCACGACATGCGCGACGTGCAGGAACAGCGCCTGCGCGGCGTCCTCACCGAACCGTTCCCGCACCGCCTGCAGACCGACCACCTGCACGGCGGTGCAGCCGACCGCGTCGCTGTTGCGCCGGGCGATCGCCAGCAGTTGCCCGCCGACCAGCACCAGACCGCGGCGGTCGGGCAGCCCGGAGAGCGAGTCCATCGTCGAGAGCGCCGCCTGCCGGCGTAGCTGCACCAGGTGCGAGACCGAGGCCAACCGCACCGTGCGGGTGGCCCGGGCAAGGCCGAGCGAGGCGAGCAGCCCGGCGACGTAGAAGCCGGCCGGGGTCTGCGTGGTCAGCGCCAGGGTCAGCCAGGCCAGGGCGATCGCGGCGATCACCCCGGCGAACCAGCGTGCGCCGACCAGCAGCCCGCCGGCGGCGATCGAGAGCAGCAGCAGTTCCGCCGTCCGGTCGGCCCGCTGGCTGGCCTGGGTGTAGGCGAGGGTGTCCGCGACGCCGATCACGATGCAGCCGGCGAGCGTGGCGTGGGCGATGCCGGTACCGATCCGCCGGCCGCGGCAGACCAGCGCGGTGGCCAGCAGCAGGAACCCTGCTGAACCCGAGGCCACGGTCAGCCAGGTGGTCGGCAGCAGGCCCATCAGCGGTCCGGGTAGGGCACCGGCGGCACCGGCATTCCTCATCGCGCCGGTCATCGCGTCGCTCATCGCCGTGGTCATCGAGGTGGTCATCGAGGTGGTCATCGAGGTGGTTGCCGTGTTGTCGGCGGCGAGCCGGCCGAGGGCCAGGGCGACCAGGGTGGCGCCGAGGGCCGCCATGCTCAACGGCACCGGCCCGGGAGCGGCCTGCGCCGGATCGAGCCGGGAAGGATCGTCCCACCGGGGGGAGGCCGAGGCGTCGCTCACGCGCTGGTTGTCGGCGCCGGTGGCGGGTGACTGAAGGTGCGCAGCCGCACGTCACACGCGAATCCCCCGGAAGGGCGAATTCGGGCTGGTCGATAGTCTTGCGCCGTGACCGAGCAGACCGAGAGCCCCGAGATCAGCGCCGAACGCACCCTGGTCCTGATCAAGCCGGACGGCGTGCGCCGCAACCTGATCGGCGAGGTGTTGCGCCGGGTACAGGGCAAGGGCTTCGCCCTGGTCCGGCTGGATCTGCGGCAGGCCACGGCCGACCTGCTCGCCGCGCACTACGCCGAGCACGTCGGCAAGCCGTTCTACGAGCCGCTGGTCGAGTTCATGTCCTCGGGCCCGGTGGTCTCGGCGGTGTTCGAGGGTGAGCGGGTGATCGAGTCGTTCCGCGCACTCGCCGGAGCCACCGACCCGGTCACCGCTGCACCCGGGTCGATCCGCGGCGACCTGGGCCGCGACTGGGGCACCGCCGTGCAGCAGAACATCGTGCACGGCTCGGACTCGTCCGCGTCGGCCGAGCAGGAGATCGGCATCTGGTACCCGCCGGGCCAGGACGGCGCCGGGGTGTTCGCCGCCGACGGCGCGCAGACCCTCGAGCGCACCCTGCTGCTGGTCAAGCCGGACGGCGTGCGCCGCGGCCTGAGTGGAGAGGTGCTGCGCCGGGTGGAGGCCAAGGGCTACCGGATCGCCGGGCTGACCCAGCGCACGGCCACCCCCGAGCTGCTCGCCGCGCACTACGCCGAGCACGTCGGCAAGCCGTTCTACGAGCCGCTGG
>DAIOVT010000282.1:0-5469 GCA_036758885.1 Kineosporiaceae bacterium | reverse complement strand
CGTTGGCGAACTGGGTGGCGGCCGAGGGGTCGGTGGGCAGGTCCTCCTCGACGGAGGTCGGCAGCACGACCCGTTCGATCACCACCGCGGCGCCGTCCACGGTCGGCGGCCAGGTCACGGCCGCGAGCAGGGCCTCGACGCTGTCGACGTCCGGCAGTTCCTCCTGCTCGACGGCCGTGAGGTGCTCGCCGTCCTGCTCCGATGCCTGAACGACGTCGGCCGGCAGCCGCGTCGCGAGCGCCGGGTCCCGCTTGATGGCGTCGGCGGTGCGGATCAGTGCGAAGAGGCGCACCTGACCGTCCCAGCCGGCCGTGGCCACGTGCCGTTCCAGATCCCGGACGACGGCCAGCACCGCGTCCCGCCGCGGGTCGGGCGTGGTCTGCGGGGTGGCGTCCGTGTCGTCGGCCGGGGTGCCGTTCTGCTCTGTGGCGTCAGGTGCCATGCGTCGATCCTTGCACGACCCCGTCGGCACCCGGCCGGGCGGGGAACCACAAGGTGATGGATTAAGTTGTGGAGGTGTGAGTCCGGACGACGATGCTGACGCCCCCCGCCGACCGACCAGCCAGCCTGTGCGAACGGGCAGGCGCAAGCGAGTTCTCGCCCCTACCTTGGCGATTCTCGGTGTCCTGATCGTCGCTGTCTTCTTGCTGGCGTCGGTGTGGACCGACATTCTCTGGTACTCCCAGCTCGGCTTCTTCTCGGTGCTGCGGGTGCAGATCGTCACCCAGGGAGCACTGTTCCTGGTCTTCGCGCTGATCACCGCCGCGGCCGTGGCCGGAAGCATGCTCATCGCCTACCGATCGCGGCCGGTCTATGCGCAGATGGCGGTCGACACCGCCGCGCTGGAGCGCTATCGCGAGGGCGTCGAACCACTGCGCAGGCTGATCGGCATCGGTGCGCCGATCGTGCTGGCGCTCTTCGTCGGTTCGGCGGCCAGCCAGCGCTGGGAAGACGTTCTGCTGTGGTGGAACGGATCTTCGTTCGGCACCAAGGACGCCCAGTTCGGCCAGGACATCTCCTTCTACGTCTTCACCCTGCCCTGGCTGCAGTTCCTGGTCGCCATCGGCACCACGATCACCTTCCTCGCCGGTATCGCGGCGATCATCGTGCACTACCTGTACGGCGGCCTGAGGTTGCAGGGCCCCGGACGGCGGATGACCAGCACCGCGCGTACCCAGCTCGCCGTCATCGCGGCGCTGTTCCTGCTGCTGCGGGCCATCGACTTCTGGCTGGGCCGGTTCTCGATGACGACCGGTCAGTCCCGGTTGATCACCGGTCTGACCTACACCGACGCGAACGCCTCGGTGCACGCCCGCGGGGTGCTCGCCGCGATCGCCGCGATCATCGCGATCCTGTTCCTGGTGGCGGCGTTCATGGAGAAGGCCCGGCTGCTGCCGCTCTACGGGCTGGCCCTGCTGATCGTCTCTGCGATCGTGGTGGGGGAGCTGTACCCGGCCGCGATCCAGAGGTTCCGGGTCACCCCGAGCCAGCAGACCTTCGAGCTGCCGTACATCAAGCGAAATATCGACGCGACCCGAATGGCCTACGGGCTCGACAAGGTGCAGACCCAGCGGTACACGGCGAAGACCGAGGCGTCCCCGGCCGATCTGCAGGCCTCGGCCAGCGCCATCCCGGGCATCCGGCTGGTCGACCCGGCTCTGGTCAGCGACACCTACAAGCAGCTCGAGCAGAACAAGCAGTACTACCAGTTCGGCGAGTCCTTGGACGTCGACCGCTACACCGTGAACGGGGTCTCCAGCGACATGGTGGTCGCCCTTCGCGAGCTGAACCTCGGCGGCGTCCAGGCGGACAAGCGCAACTGGTACAACGACCACTTCGTCTACACCCACGGCTACGGGATGGTCGCCGCGTACGGCAACCGGCGCACGGCCGACGGCTCGCCGGTGTTCTCCGAGACCGGGTTGCCGGTGGGTGACACCCTGGGCAAGTACGAACCGCGGATCTACTTCGGTGAGTACACCCCCGAGTACTCGATCGTCGGTGGGCCGGCCGACGGTCCGCAGCGCGAGCTCGACCATCCCGACGACTCCAGCCCGACCCAGCAGTCCAACACCACCTACACCGGTGAGGGGGGAGTGGGCATCGGCTCCTACTTCCGCCGGGTGCTGTACGCGCTGAAGTTCCGCGAGCAGAACATCCTGCTCACCGAGGGGATCAACTCCCAGTCGAAGATCATGTACGACCGCAGCCCGCGCGACCGGGTCGCCAAGGTCGCCCCGTACCTGTCCTTGGACGGCGACCCCTACCCGGCGATCGTCGACGGCCGGATCGTCTGGATCGTCGACGGCTTCACCACGTCGGCGAACTATCCGTACTCGACGCCGACCCAGCTCAGCCAGAGCACCTCGGACGCGCTCACCCAGAGCTCGAACTCCGTTGTGGCGCAGGCGGGTCAGCAGGCGAACTACATCAGGAACTCGGTCAAGGCGACGGTCGACACCTACGACGGCTCGGTCAAGCTGTACGTCTGGGACGACAGCGACCCGATCATCAAGGCGTGGCAGAAGGTCTTCAAGACCGAGTTGCGTCCGATGTCGCAGATGAGCGCCGACCTGATGTCGCACGTGCGCTACCCCGAGGACCTGTTCAAGGTGCAGCGCGAGCTCATGGCCAAGTACCACGTCACCGACCCGGCCTCGTTCTTCTCCGGCAGTGACTTCTGGCAGGTGTCACCGGAACCGACGGCGGCCAGTGCCGCGGCGGCCCCGAAACAGCCGCCGTACTACCTGAGCATCCAGATGCCGGGGCAGGCCGATGCGCGGTTCTCGTTGACGTCGACATTCATCCCGACCACCGGTGGCCGCAACGTGCTCAAGGGCTACCTGGCGGTGGACGCCGATGCCGGGTCGACGCAAGGGACCAAACGCGAGGGCTACGGGACGCTGCGGCTTCTGCCGCTGCCGACGGATGCGATCAAGGGTCCGGGGCAGATGCAGAACGACTTCAACGCCAATCCCACGGTGACCGGGCAGCTGTTCACACTGCGCGGCGGTACCGGTGGTGCGTCCAGTGTGGAGCTCGGCAACATGCTGGTGCTGCCCATGGCCGAGGGCATGCTCTACGTGCAACCGGTGTATGTGCGCGGTCGCGGTGAGACCTCATATCCGTTGCTGCAGAAGGTGCTTGTCGGTTACGGCGCCAAGATCGGCTTCGCCGACACCCTGGACGAGGGGCTGAAACAGGTCTTCAACACCTCGGGGACGACGACCCCGTCCACGCCGTCCACCCCGAGTACCGGGTCGTCGACGGAGGCCTCGCTGAACAAGGCGCTGACCGACGCGATGCAGGCGATCAAGGACAGCGAAGCGGCCTTGGCGGCAGGGGACTTCACCAAGTACGGCGATGCCCAGAAGCGGCTCAAGGCGGCGGTTCAGGCGGCCACGGACGCGGACGCCAAGATGAAGGCCGGCAACGCATCGCCGTCCCCGAGCCCGTCGCCCTCGCCGAGTGCCTCGAACTGAGCCCGGGCAAGATCATTTCGAGCGTGCCGAAACCGTGATCATTCTCGAGGTTTGACCGCGGTTTCGGCACACTCGCAACGATCATGACTGGGTGCGCAGATCTCGGGCGTCGCGCCGATTTTGCGGACGGCACCGCTCTCCCGTAACCTTGCGGAGCCGACGCGGGGTGGAGCAGCTCGGTAGCTCGCTGGGCTCATAACCCAGAGGTCGCAGGTTCAAATCCTGCCCCCGCTACAAAGTGCAGCAAGGCCCGGAACCCGCTCTTGGTTCCGGGCCTTGCTGCACTTTGTCTCTGTTGGGCCTGAAGGATTTGGGAGGAGCGAGCGCCGGCGAGCGACGGTTCCTGCCCCCGCTGCAAGTGATGTCTCAGGACATCGGCATGGCCCGGACCCACGTATGTGAGTTCGGGCCAGTGCGTTCGGGGTGGCGTGATCCGCGGATCTCCGGGTCTGGAGTGTTGCCACGTCGAGGCGTGATTCCCGGGTGCAGGGGGAGTCTTTCCCGAAGTGTCAGGACATCGTGCTCAGGCGATCGGGGCCATGGCGCCGACACGCTGCCCTCATCGGTACCCGCCGGGTATCGCGACGAGGGGAACCACATGTCCAGCACCATTTCTGATCGTCTGCCGTGGTCAGGCGCGGTGGCCGGCCTTGCGTGGATCGCCCACGGCGGGCTCAAGCGATTCGGCACCGACAACCAGCCGGACGGCGCCTCGGTGGAGGTCATCAACGATCACCTCGCCCTCAACATCGCCGGGCAGGGCGCCCTGATCGTGATGGGCATCGCGTTGCTCTTCTTCAGCGCGGCGACCCGCGATCATCTCCGCGCAGGCGAATCGGCCGACACGGCGTTCTCGTTCGTGGCCTCTGCTGGATGGATCGTGGCCGCGGCCGCGATATCGCAGATGGTGGTGTGGGGTTGGGCGCTCATCAACGGAGCGGCGGACGCCGATGACCAGGCCGCCGCCGGCGTGTTGAGCTACGCCGAGTTCTTCGGCTGGGCGGGGCTCGGCATCGGGCTGGCCACGGCATTCATCGCCACCGGCCTGGGCGGCTGGCAACACGCGGTCCTGCCGCGCTGGTTCGCGGTGGCGTCCGTCGTCCTCGGTGTGCTCGCCGCGCTCGGCAACGCCGGGATTCCGCCGGGTGGCCTGGTGACCTATCTGCTGCTTCCCTTCTGGCTCGTGGCCGCATCGGTCGTCATCACCAAGCGGCAACGCGCCCGCGTCAGGACCGGCGGGTAGCCGCGAGCGGCAGCCTCGCTTCGACTCGGCCGCCGGTCTTGCTCGATGCCGTGCGGACGGTCCCGCCGAGCAGTTCGGCGCGTTCGTGCATCGAGGTCAGACCGGTGCCCGCGACCCAGGGTCCGGGTGACGCACCGTCGTCGGTGACCTCGATGCGCAGTGTGTCGCCGTCCTCGGTCATCTCGATCCGCACCTGCCGGGCGAGCGAGTGCCGCGCGGCATTCGTGATCGCTTCGATACAGATGCGGTAGGCCGTGACCTCGATCGCTGCCGGTAGCGGACCGACCTCGGCCCGGACGGCGACCTCGATCCGGCGACCATCTGCCCCGTAGGTGGACTCGGCGCGTTGCCGCAGTGCCCCAGCAAGGCCGAGTTGGTCCAAGGCGGGTGTCCGCAGATCCAGGGCGATCCGGCGGATCTCGTCCAGCGCCGTTGTGACCTCGGCGCGTGCGGCCGCGATCAGCGCGACCGATTCGGCCGGGGAGTGTGGGAGGTGATTGACGGCCGCGTCGGCGGTGAATGCGGCACCGCTGAGCAGCGGCCCGATCCCGTCGTGCAGGTCGCGGCGCAGCCGTCGGCGTTCCTCCTCGACCGCCGCGATCTCGCGCTCGGCCGAGTACCGGAGCCGTTCGGCGAGCCGACCGGCCCGTACGGTCTGGGCGAACAGCGGCGTGACGATGTGCAGTACCTGCTCGTCGTCGGCGGAGAACCGCAGATCACCGGGCCTCAGTCCGACGATGAGAC
>DAIOVT010000281.1:0-5485 GCA_036758885.1 Kineosporiaceae bacterium | reverse complement strand
ACGACGCCGTTACCGAACAGGTCGAGCGGGATCAGCGGCTCGGCCGCCCGGCGCGTGGCGACGAGGTCGAGATGCAGGTCACCGTCCGCCGGCTCGGTGAGCCGCTGCAGGCCGACCCGTCGGCGCTCGCGGCCGCCTCGCAGCTCGGTCTGCGTCCGGGCAGCAAGGTCCTGGTCCGCTGGGACGGCGAGTCGGTGCGCGGGGCGGACGGCGCCTCCGCCGAACTGCCCGCGGCCGACGCCCAGCACATCTTCGTCGACGCCGAGTCCGCGACCGTCTGACCCGACTGACCCTCTGACGCGACTGACCCTCTGACGCGACCGTCTGACCCGTCGGTGGACGGGCGCTGACCGTCAAGGGACTCCTAACTTTCAGTTAGGGCGCGCGCAAGCGGGGCGAGTCACGGCGCGTCGCGTTTACCAAGATGTGACATCGCCTCGACCTGCCGGGTAGCGTGCGATTCGCTTCCCCCAGCAGGGAAGTCGCCGGGCGGACGCCGAACTCTGCCACTGTCCGGTGTCTGACTGACTACCGCTGGCAGAGGCGGGGGAACCACTTACGGGATCATGAATCGGTCACTTTCAGTGAGCGGATTGGTCCCTTGGGGTGAAGCCGGCGTCGGATTCTTCCGACACCGGCCGGGTGAATCTCCCATCCGAACCCGACAGCTCACCTCGAAGGCGTCCGGAGAGGCAGATCGGTGACTGAACGCGTCAAGGGCCGCCACAGGGCGACCTCCCCGGCGACAACACCACTGAGCATTCTCGGAACCGGCATCAATCAGGTGGTTGGCGACCGCATGGACGCCATCGGCCGCGGCGGTGCCGTGCTCGTGGTGACTTCGGGCCTGGTGGCCAGTGTCGGGGTTCCGGCCCTGGCGGCCCCGGAGGGCGGCAGCAAGCTGCTCTCCGACACCAACACCCTGACCCTGGGCCTGGGTGCTCTGGCCAACTCCCTGGCGGACGCGCCGAAGACCGTCGGAGCCGACGCTCCCGCGATCCCGCTGACCGCCCAGCAGAACTCCTCGGTCGTCACCGAGAAGGCTCAGCCGGGGGTCGACGTGGCCACCTCGAACCCGGTGGCCGCAGGGCGTGCGGCCAAGGCCGAGGGCGTGCTCAGCGCCATCGCTGCCGGCGAGGCGAGCGCGGCGCAGTCGGGCGGCACGGCCGCCAAGACCGCCGCGAAGCCGGCCGCCGCCAAGACCACGACCGCTGCCAAGGTGGCGGCCAAGCCCGCCACGGTGGCGAAGACCACCACCAAGGCCGCGACGAAGGCCGCGACCAAGGCGACGACGAAGACCACCGCGGTCAAGGGCGCCAGTGCTCGCGGCTCGGCCGTGCTGTCGGTGGCCGCTCGGTACGTCGGCATCTACTACCGCTCCGGCGGCACCACCCCGGCCGGCTTCGACTGCTCGGGATACACCAAGCACGTCTTCAAGCAGGTCGGCCTCAGCCTGCCGCGCACCGCGCAGCAGCAGCTGCGGGCCACCACCCGGATCTCCCGCAGTGCGGCCAAGCCGGGCGACCTGGTCTTCATGGTCGGCAGCTCCGGCACCGCCTACCACGTGGGCATCTACGCCGGCGGCAACATGATGTACGACTCGCCGCGCACCGGTAAGGCGATCTCCAAGCGGAAGATCTGGACCAACAGTGTGGTGTTCGGCCGCCTCTGAGCCGACTGTGTCGAAGGTCTGAGCAAAGCAGAGCGACTGTCGCCAAAAATTTCCTGGGCAGAGCCGCCGTCCTTGCCTACTCTGGGCTGCGGCAGCGTTCCACACGCTCAGGAGGGCGACATGACCGACGCGATACGGGCTGCGTCCGCCGCATGTTCCAGTGCGGCGGACGCGCATCACGATCGCGTCGTCTGAAGGCGCCGCCCCGTCAGGGTCGGCGCCTTCCGCTTTGCCGGGCGTATGGATCCCCTGCGTTGCCCGGTGCGGCCAGTGGGTCGCACCGCTCGTGACGCCATCAGCCAGGTGGCGCTCCGACGGTGGAGGTAACGCATGCGGACCCTGGTGCTCAATGCCGGATACGAACCGCTCTCGGTGGTGTCGTTCCGGCGTGCCATCGTCTTGGTCCTGGCCGGGAAGGCCACCGTGCTCGCGCACGGTGCCAGCCCGGTGGTCGGTGGGTCGCTGACCCTGCCGCGCCCGACGGTGATCCTGCTCGCCCGGTACGTCCGGGCACCGCACGGGCGTGCGGTGCCGGTCAGCCGGCGTGGCGTGCTGCGGCGCGACGCACACCGCTGTGCCTACTGCGCGGGCTCGGCGACCACGATCGACCACGTCGTGCCGCGCAGCCGGGGCGGCGGTGACACCTGGGAGAACCTGGTGGCCTGCTGCGTGCGCTGCAACAACAGCAAGGGCAACCGGACGCCGGCGGAGAAGGGCTGGACGCTTCGCATCCGGCCCTACGCACCGCGCGGGGCGGCATGGCTGGTGCGCGGCGCCGAGTACCGCGACCCGGCCTGGGACGAGTTCCTCGGCGAGGTGGCCTGACCCGGCACCGGCACCGGCACTGCGCCGGGGACCGGCACCCGGGTCGGGTCCGGGTGGGTCAGCCGCGCACCGAGTAGGTGGCGGTGCCGTGCCAGGTGGCCCCCGGGGCGAGTTCGATCGGGTTCAGCGCGGCCGGTTCCAGGCAGACGAAGTGCGGGCGCCCGGCCGGCACGTCGCTGAGCCCGTGATCGGCGCCCGGGTGCCACAGCACCAGGTCCGGGAAGCCGTCCCGGACGACGCTCAGCCGTGAACCGTCCGGGCGCACCAGGTCGACGGCGCCGTCGAGGTCGCGGACCGCGACGTCGCGCACGGCCAGGGCGTCCAGATCGCCGTCCGGGGTGTCCGCGGCCAGTTCGGTCGCGGCGCCGCCGGCGGCGTTGTCCTCGCCACGGGCACCGTCCAGGCCGCGCAGCAGGCTGCCCGGCGCGGCGGTCAGATAGGTGTGCAGCGCGGCGGTGAAGGCGAGCGGTGCGCCGGCACCTCGCGGTGCGTCGTTGCGGACGGCGAGCGCCAGGTGCAGCTCGCCGCGGTTGGCGTGCGCGGTCAGGGTCAGCGTGAACGGGTGCGGCCAGATCGCCAGGGTGGCCTCGTCGGAGCTGAGTTCGGCGGTCAGCGCCGCGGCGTCCGGCTCGATCTCCAGGCTGGTCCAGGCCCGGTCCCGGGCCAGGCCGTGCTTGGGCAACGGGCCGCGCCCGGCGAACTGCGGGAAGATCACCGGCACGCCACCGCGGATCGCCTTGCCCGGGCCGCACTCGAACTGCGGGCTCAGCCAGAGCTGCTCGACATCGTTCACCTGCCAGCTGAGCAGGTGACCACCGTGCCGGTCGGCGCGTAACTGATCACCGTTCTTACTCGTCGCGGTCACGGGCTCACAGGCAGCGGTCGGACTCATTCGTTCAGGGTGCCTGCTGCCGGGGGCTCGGAGCCAGTGGGCTCGCGCAGTGCGGGCACGGTGTTCTGCAGCAGATCGATCAGTGTGCGGGTGAGCAGCACGTGCACCTGGGCCCGGGTCAGCGTGTGGCTGACCAGCCATTCCACCGAGGCCCGCCGGGCGAAGGCGACATAGCCGTGCGCGGCGGCGCGGGTGATCGGGTCGCCGGTCGACCCCACGGTGTGCTTGAGCAGCACGTCGACGGTGCTCTCGTCGGCCTCGGCGATCACCGCGGCGACGTCCGGGTCCAGGCTGGGAGCGGTGGCGCCGATCGCGGCGAGCCAGGGTTCGGCGTGCCGGGTCAGCGAGTCGAGGTACCACCGGGTGACCTCGTCGGCGCGGACCGCGATGTCGTTGGCACGGCTCAGGGCGCGATCGGCCGACGGGACCAGCGGGGTCAGGTACTTGACGAAGGCGTCCGGCGGGATGGTCAGCAGCGCCTTGACCACGGCCAGGTAGAGGTCCTTCTTGGTGCCGAAGTAGTGGTTGACCAGGCCCCTGGTCACCCCGGCCGCCGCGGCCACATCACTGGCCGAGACCTGCTCGTAGGGTCGCTGCCCGTACAGCCGGACGGCGCAGCGCAGGATCTGCGCCCGGCGGGCGTCGGGCTCCAGACGCCGTCCGCGATCGACGATGCCGTCCCTGTTCTCGGTGCTCGAGGGCTCGGCGGTCATGCTGGGACGTTGCCAGGCGAGGAACGGCGCGTCAATTGTTGCCATTCCGTCAACAGACGTTCGGCCAACCTGTCGCCGTCCTGTTGACATCGCGTCAATAAGCGGCAGACTGGTTCGGACCGCTCGCGACAGCCACCCGAGGACGGAGCATTCGATGGCGCCTGCCCCCTTGTCGTACCGATCACCCTGGCGCACCCGGGAACACGATGACCTGGCCAGGACCGTGGCCGGCTTCTTCGAGAAGGAAGTGGTGCCGCTGCACGACAAGTTCCACGAGCAGGGCAACCCCGATCCGGAGCTCTATCGCAAGGCGGGCGATCTCGGTCTGCTGGGCCTGTCGATCCCCGAGCAGTACGGGGGTGGCGGCGGCACCTTCTTCGACGAGGTGGTGCTCTTCGAGCAGCAGGGGCACAGTCTGGACTCCTCACTGGGCCTCGGCGTGCACAGCGGCATCGTGCCGGGGTACATCGAGGCGTACGGCACCGAGGAGCAGAAGCAGCGCTGGCTGCCGATGCTGGCCGGCGGTGAGCGGATCGGCTCGATCGTGATGAGCGAGCCCGGCGGCGGCTCCGACGTCCAGGCGATCCGTACCCGCGCCGTCCGCGACGGTGACAACTACCGGGTCAGCGGCTCGAAGACCTTCATCACCAACGGTTTCCTGGCCGGCCTGCTGGTGATGGCGGTGAAGACCGACCCCGACGCCAAGGCGTCCGGCATCTCGATGCTGGTCTGCGAGGTGGACGACGACACCCCCGGCTTCCAGCGCGGCCGCAAGTTGCACAAGATCGGCCTGACCGCCCAGGACACCGCCGAGCTGTTCTTCGACGACATGCTCGTACCGGTGGCCAACCTGCTCGGTCCGGAGGAGGGCAAGGGCTTCGCGCAGATGATGAACCAGCTGCCGCAGGAGCGGTTGGTGGTCGCGGTCAGCGGTGTCGCCGCGATGGAGAAGGCGCTCGAGCTGACGATCGCCTACGCCAAGGACCGCAAGGCGTTCGGCAAGACGCTGCTGGAGCAGCAGAACACCCGGTTCGTGCTGGCCGAGTGCCTGGCCACCACCCGGGCGGCGCGCACGATGGTGGACGACTGCATCGTCCGGCATGCCGCCGGGGAGCTCGACGTACCGACCGCGGCGATGGCCAAGTTCTGGGTCACCGACGCGCAGTGCCGCGTGATGGACGAATGCCTGCAGGTGTTCGGTGGGTACGGATACACCCTGGAGTACCCGATCGCCCGGCTCTACGCCGACGCCCGGGTGCAGCGGATCTACGCCGGTACCAACGAGATCATGAAGGAACTGGTCGCCCGGGCCCTCTGAGGCCGATCGGGACGCACACGAGGTGGGAGCAATGACGAACGAGTCCAAGCAGACCGAGGCGTACA
>DAIOVT010000280.1:0-5493 GCA_036758885.1 Kineosporiaceae bacterium | reverse complement strand
CGTCGGCGGAGACCTGAGAACCCTGCTGAACCGTGGCCGGTTACCGCTGCACGTGGTGCTGCGGCTGGCCGCGGACATCGCCAGCGGTCTGATCGCGGTGCACGCGGCGGGTGTCGTGCACCGGGACATGAAACCGTCGAACATCCTGTGCGAGAGCGGGTCCGGGGCTCAGGCCGGTCCGCCTGGTGACGGGCACGGTGACGCACCGGCCGATGTGCCGGTCGAGGTACCGGTCGATGTACCCCGAGCGGTGATCACCGACTTCGGGGTGGCCGGTCTGGTCGGCGCGGGCATGACCGCCAGCGTCGAGGTGATGGGCACCTTCGGCTACATGGCGCCGGAGGTACTGGCCGGCGAACGGGCCACCTACGCTGCCGACATCTACGGCCTCGGCGTGATCGTGCACGAGATGTGCGCGGGACGGCGGATGTTCACCGGCGAGCACCAGATGGCGGTCGCGCACAAGCATCTCTACGAGGAACCCCCGGTGCTCGAGGGCTTGCCGCAGGGCGTCTGGGACCTGATCGCCGTGATGCTCGACAAGGATCCGGCTGCCCGCCCGGATGCGGCCACGGTGGCGATCCGGCTGGACCGGTTGCTCGAGCGCTGCGGTGAGGGCGCCGTCGAGTGGCAGGTGCCCGAACCCGCGCAGTTCGAGCCGGCCGTCCCGTCGGTCTGGATCCCGGCCGATCCGCAGGGCCCCGCCCGTCGCCCGCGCCGGGCCGGGATCGCGGCCTGCGCCGTGGCGCTCGCGGCTCTGCTCGGCGGTGCGATGTGGCTGGGCCGCAGCGGGTTCGACCCCGAACGCGATCCCGAGCCGATGCTGGTCGCCGGCAACGCGAGCTCCGGTGCCCCGGCCACGGGGCCGGCCGCGGCCGGTACTGGCCCGGTGCCGATGACCGAGCAGGAGGCGAGTGAGGGCCGGTCCGGCGCGGGCCTGTCCACCGAGGAGGTGCCCGGCCCGCTCGGCAGCGGCTCAGGGGTGCCGGGCTCTCCGGCCGCCGGAGGTTCGCAGAGCGCCGGCGACGGTCTGTCGCCGTCGTCCTCGGCCGACCCCGGCGGGACCTCCGGCGGGCAGCCGCCGTCCGCCCAACCGGTGCCGCTGGCGCCGTCCATGCCGAACCTGAACGTCTATCTGCCCAGCGCCGGCGCGGTGCTCAGCGGCGCCGACGGCCGGGCGCCGCTGCGGGTCGACGGGGTCAGCGCCGGTTCGGGATCGGTGACCTCGGTCGCCGTGGTGCACGGCGCGGGCACCGTCGAGCTGCGGCCGGACGGTTCCGGCAGCTACTTCGGCGTGGTCGACGGACTGACCAACGGGCGCAGCTACTCCTTCGTCGCCCGGGTCTGCAACACCGCGGGACTGTGCACCGACTCCGACGCCTTCGGCTTCACCCCGTACGGCCCGCCGGACGCGGGCACGGTACGGGCGTCGGTGACCGGCCGTTCGGTGCAGATCTCGTGGACGGCGTCGCAGAGCAACGCCTACCCGCACGACTACAGCTGCCGGGTGGTGCTGCTGGCCGATCCCGAGGCCGCCGACGGGGCCACGGTGGTCGCCCGGGGCCGCGATGCCGGTACCCACGACTTCTCCGGGACGCCGGGCGCCGCCTACCGGGCCACGCGCACCTGCGGCGGCGGACAGGCGACGGTGAGCGCCACCTCCGAGTGGGTCACCGTGGCCGCGGCGTCCAGCACCCCGAGCCCCACCCACACCTCGCCGTCGCGAAGTGTCACCGCGCACAGTCCGGCCTGACCGCCCGGACGCCGCGACGACCCCGCGGGCCCGTTTCGCCGGGGCTGCCGGCGCGCCCTACAGTGACCCCGTGCCGGCCCCGACCACGACCTCCCGGCGAGGTTCGCGATCGCAGTTGGCCCGGCAGTTCCGCCGGGCCTCCAGCGTGGGCGCCCTGGTCGCGGTGATGGTGCTCGGCGGCCAGCCGGTCGCCCATGCCGCCCCGCAGGGCCGGCCCGACCCGGAGCCGACCGGTTCGGCCGGCCACTCCGGCTATGCGCTCGCCACCCTGCAGCAGGACGACGGGCACAGCATCGCCCTGCGCTGGAACCCCTGCCGGCCGATCACCTACCGGATCAACACCGGTGGCCTGCCGGCCAAGGAACGGCCGGCGTTCGCCGCGCAGGTGCGCCGGGCGCTGACCTCGCTGGCCGCGGCGACCGGACTGACCTATCGCGATCTCGGCAGCACCTCGTACGTGCCGCGACGCGCCGACACCTCGGCCCCGGCGGATCTGGTGATAGCGGCCACTGATCAACGTCACACCGACTACCCGATCGGCGACCGCATGGTCGGCTACGGCGGCTACCAGTACTGGCAGTGGCCGGACCGCGACGGCCGGCCCGCCGCAGCGATCTCGCGCGGCTGGGTGGTGATCGACTCGGCCACCTTCCGCCGGCTGCCGGCCGGGTTCGGCCCCGGGGTGCGGCAGGGCAACGTGCTGATGCACGAACTGGCGCACACCGTCGGTCTGGAACATGTGGACGACGCTCGCCAGTTGATGAACGCCGAGCTCACGGCGGGTTCGCCGAACGGCTGGGCGGCGGGGGACCGGCGCGGACTGGCGCTGCTCGGTCCTGGTGGCGGGGGGTGCATCACACTGCCGGCCACGGTGGCGGGGAACCGTTCCTGAGCGGAGGGTGAGACCTGCCGGCGGGCTGCCGCCCGCTGATTCCGGACGAATCAGCAGGAGTCCGGACAGGGTGCCGCGACGTTTCGTGAGGCTTGTCCACAAGCAACGCGGAGGGGTGTTGTCCGGTTGCGGAGTGTTACGAGATCCTTGCGTCTTTTGACTCTTCCTTGACAAAACCTGTGTTGTTGCCCGGATGGCAGATGACGTAACGTCACGGTGAACGTCACCGTCTGGCCTAGGGGATTTGATGGACCTGCACTTGGGGGCAGGAGCTCGGACGACCGTCCGGATGCGTCAGCGTCAGGAGATCCGTCGCCGAAACATGATCATCGCCGCTGCCGGCACGCCGGGAATCATCGCCGGTGTCTGGGCGCTCAGCGCCACCGGCATCCTGGGCGGCAAGTTGTTCCAGGGGCCGCAGCGCACCGAGGTCCTCACCGCGCAGCCCGCCGCAGGCACCGTCTCCGGCCTGATGCCCGGCTCGGGAATCAACTTCGACGGTTCCGGTGGTTCCGCTCCCGGGGCGCCCGTGGGCTCGACGTCCAACAGCCCGGTGTTCAACAGCGGCACCGGCGACGGCGCCGTGGTTTCCGGCAGTGTCTCCGGTGACCAGTCGCAGACCTCCGGGGCGCCCGGCGCCTACCCGGTGAGCAACCCGGCCGGCGGTCCGGCCCCGATCTTCCCCGCGGCTCCCGAGTCCAGCGCCGGTAGCAGCCGCAACACCCCCTGGGTGCCGCAGGCCTCGACAGCCACCACCACCGGCACGACAGCTGGCACGACGACCGGGAACACCCCGACCGGGAACGGCACGGTGCCCGGCTCGTCCACCTCGCCGACCTCGACGACGACGTCGTCCTCTGCGGTCACGGCGCCGTCCACGAGCAGCACCCGCCCGACCCGGCCGGTGTTCCCGCCGGTCCAGCCCTCGACCACGGCGCCGTCCACCAGCCAGCCGTCCACCAGCCAGCCGTCCACCAGTCAGCCGTCCACCAGTCAGCCGTCCACCAGTCAGCCGTCGAGCAGCGAGTCCAGTAGTTCGAGCAACGGGTCGACCGACCTCGCGCCGTCGAGCAGCACCGACGCCACGCCCAAGGTGGCCACCACCTCGGCCCCCGCGCCGGTGCTTGACCCGACCCAGTCGGTCTATCCCACGGTCACGCAGAGCCCGACCGCGCAGAGTCCGTCGCCCACGAGCCCCGCGACGTCGTCCTCCGCCGCCACGACCGAGACCTCCGCGACCGCCAGTTCGGCCGGCGAGAGCAGCTCACAGGCTCCCTCGGGTTCGTCCGCGCAGGAGTCGAGCAGTTCGGGTGGCGGTTCGTCGCCGGCCGGTGACTCTTCTCCGGCCGACTCCTCGCCGTCCGGTTCCTGACCGTCGTCCGGTTCCTGACCGTCGGCGGGCCGGGTCAGCGCCCGGCGGTGACCTGTTCGTCGTGGCCGGAACGAGCGGCCGGCAACGTCTGAGCGGCAGCCGGGGCGCCGGAGCGAACATCGACCACCGCGCCGTCGGTCGTCAGTGCGAGGTCGGTCAGAGCGGCCGGTGAGGTGATCCGGCCGGCCGGAACCCCAAGTGCCAGAAGGTGTTCGGCCGCGGTGTCGCTGCTCGCCACCACCGCGTCGGCGCGGCGCAGCAGCCGGTGCAGCAACTGCTCACCGTCGGCGTCGCCGGCCGGGTTGCCGAAGCGTTCACCGCCGCGCGGCTCGGGACAGGCCACGATCACCGGCACCCCCACCTTGCGGGCCCAGCGGGCCGCGCTGTCGAAGGCGGGCGACGGCCAGCCGTCGAGCACCACGGCATCGGGACGGCGCCGGATCAGGCTGCGCAGCGTGCGCGGGGCCTGCGGCCGGGCGGTGCCCGAGGTGTCCACGATGCCCTCGGTGGGCAGGTTCATCAGGTGGAACTCCGCCCGCGCCGCCCCGGGCCGGGCCGGTCGCGGCGCCCCCGCGGAGGGGTCGTCCAGGCGGAGCACCGCCACGGTCAGGTCGGCCTGGGTGGCGATCTGGTGCCAGAGCAGTTGCTGGCCCTCGCTGATGTCGGTGGCCACCCAGAGCAGGCGTTCGCCGTGCTGCGGCGGCGAGCCCGCGGGCGCCGTGCCGGCCGATCCGGCCGTGCCGGCAGGGCCACCGTCGTGGTCCGGGCCGGCCGCGGCGTCGGTGAGCCGGATCTGCTGCATCGGAAGCCGGCCGGAGTGCTGCTCCAGGTCGACCAGGTCGATGATCCGGGCGCCGGGGTCGGTGCGTGGCGCCGGTATCTGGTCGGTGCCCTCGTTGCCGGGAGCTCCGTGCGTGGTGCGCAGCAGTGCCTGCCGGTAGTGCTGCTCGAGGGCCGGCACCGTGAGGTCGGCGATCGATCCGGCGATCACCGTCGGCATCGCCGACTCGTTGCCGGCGCGGTCGACCAGGGCTTCCATCCGGTCGAACTCGGTCAGCTCGGTGGCCAGCCGCACGCCGGCTCCACCGACCACCCGGGCCAGTCGCTTCCGGTCGGCGGCACCGTCATCACCGGTGGCACCGAGCAGTCCGTGCCCCTGTACCAGCAGTGGGGCGCCCTCGCGCAGGGCGAGTTCACCGACCCGGAGCAGCTGCGGGTCCGGGCTCAGGTGCAGGTGCACGACGTCGGCCAGCTGGATCGCCTCGATCACCTGGCGCCAGGTCGAACCGCCGAGCAGCGAGCCGAGGGCGCCCGGAGTCCAGCGGCGCCGTCCGGTACCGAAGGTCAGCACCGGCACACCGGCCACCGCCTGCGGCGGCCGTCCGCCACCGGTCCACCGGCCCAGCACCTCGCTGTCGTGCCCGGCCCGCCGCTGCGCCGCGGCCAGCCGCAGCACGGTCGTGGCCAGGTCCTCGT
>DAIOVT010000279.1:0-5530 GCA_036758885.1 Kineosporiaceae bacterium | reverse complement strand
TGATCGCGCCGGCGAAGAAGCCGATGGTCAGGTTCACCACGGGCTTGGGTTCGGTGCGTTCGGTGGGCGGCACCGCCTCGGAGATCACCTGTCCCGGGCTGGCCGCCTTGACCGTGGTCAGCGCGCGCTGGTCGCTGATCAGGCCGGAGATCTGCTGCCGGTAGGTGGCGGCGGCCTCGCTGTCCCCGGCGGCCGGTTCGGCGATCGCCTTGAGCTGGGCGTCGATCGCACCGAGCCGGCGGTCGGCCACCGCGGCGACGTTCGCCGACCGGTAGCCGAGATAGCTCTGCGCCACGGCCTGCGCCCCGTTGGCGGCGAGCTCCGCCGTCCGGGCCCGGAAGCTGATGTTCAGCACCTGGGTGTCCTGCGGACTGTCGACCGTGTAGGCCGACCGCACCGTGGCCGGGTCGGCCTGCAGCTTGGTCGCGGCCTCGTTCGCCACCGCCCGCGACTGGGCCACCTGCGCCTCGGTGGCCATGCTGACCACGTTCTCGAGGTTGACGTTGTCGAACTGGTCGGTGAGCACCGGCTGCACCAGCACCGAGGCCTTCGCGGTGTACACCGGCGCGGCAAGCATCGTCGCACCACCGCCGACCGCCAGGCCGACCACCACCGGCACCAGCATCGAGAGCCAGCGCTCCCGCAGCCGCGAGCCGACCTCGGCCACCGAGATGCCCGGCCGCGCCGCGCCGAGGGCGCCCGGGCCGGCGCCGTCCGGGAGCCCGGCCGGAACCGCGGCCAGCACGTACCCGGGTGGCAGGGCGGTGCCGGAGAGGTTCTCCCACTCCGGCGCGGGCCGCTGACCGGGCACCACGCCGACCGGCACGCCGTTCGGCTGATGGCCGGCGGCCGTGGGCGTTCCGGCGGTGGCTGCGGGGGCCGTGCCGGATGTCGCAGAACCCGGGTCAGACATGGGAAACCGTCCTGTGCTGCGTGAAGTGTGCTGGCGTGAGGGCTGGCGTGCGGAACACTCGGTGCTGCCGGCCGAACGACGAGGCCGACGCTCCGTCTTCGACACGACCGGGCCGATCCCTGAGCCCGCCCGCCGCAAACGCCCGGCAACCCGCCGGCGAATGCACCGGCGAGCGCACCGGCGACAGCCACCGGTAAACCCGCCGGCAAAGGGGGTACGGAACTCGCCCGGACGCGCCGATGCATAGCGGGTGAGCGTCACCGACCCTGGACCCGCGCCGATCGAGTTCGACCTCGGCCGCGCCCATGACGATGCCTCCGAACAGCTGAACCGGGCCCGGGCGCAACTCGAGCACCTGCTGCCGCCGGCGGCGTTCCCGATGCATCTCGGCTACGGCACCCCGCCCGCCGGGTACCGGGTGGTGGAGACCTGGCGGGTGATCCCCGACCGCAACTCCCCGCGCGCGTTGATGCCCTCCGACCTCAAGGTGGCCCGCGGCGCGGTGCTGGCCTACAACCGGTTGCGTCCGGCGAAGGTGGCGCTGACCCGGTTCGCCGCCGGGCTCGGCATGACCCCGTTGGCCCGCATCCAGGGTGACAGCACCACCTTGAAACTCAGTGTGCCGCAACAGGTCAGCGACAACGAGGTCGACGACGCGGTGATCACCCGGCACCTGCGCCGGCAGGTGCCCGGCGCCACCCACACCGCGATCAGCCTGCGCGACTTCCACCCCCGGGCCAAGCCCACGGTGCAACTGCTGGACGATTCCGGTCACGTGGTCGCCTTCGCCAAGGTCACCTCGGACGCCGCCACCGGCACCCGGGTGAGCGTCGAGGCCGACCTGCTGGCCGGGCTGAGCACCACCCGCGGCGCCGACGAGACCCGGCTGCGGCTGCCCCGGGTGCTGCGCGCCGGCACCTGCGGACCGTTCACCTACTCCGTCGTCGAACCGCTGCCCGCCGACGTCCGCCGGGTGAGCGAGAAGGACTGGGCCAGAACGCTTCGCCCGCTCTCGCTGTTCGCCGGGGCACTGGGCGCGCCGCGCACGGTGCCGTTGTCGGCGACGTCGCTGTGGCAGGAGATCCACCACCGGGTGGACGTCGCCCAGCAGGCCGCCGCGGAACGTCCGGAACTGGTCGAGGCGCTCGGCACGCTGGCCGACGCCGTGCGGGACCAGGACGGCGACGTCGAGGTGCTCGCCGGCGCGTATCACGGTGACTGGGTGCCCTGGAACATGGCCTGGGCCGGATCGACACTGTGGGTCTGGGATCTCGAGTACGGCAGCACCAGCGGCCCGATCGGGCTGGACGCGATGCGCTGGCACTTCCAGGTACGGCACTCGGCACACGGCGACAGCTTCGCCGAGGCGATCCGGGTGATGAGCCATCGAGCGCCGGAAGTCCTTCCCGGACTGGGCATCTCGTGGCGGCTGGCCCCGGTTCTGACCCGGCTGCACGTGGTCGACACGGTGGCCTCCGGGCTGGAACTGCTGGCCGGCGGGCGCGGTCTGCCGGACGGCCTGGCCGCCGACGCGGTCGACGTGATGGCCTCGGTACTGCCCCGGCCCCGGGCATGATCCCGGCCGGCCGCGGACCCACCGGTGAGGCATCGGCCGGACGGCCGGGCATCGCCCGGCCCGAACTGCCGGCGTGGCCGTTCCTCGGCCTGTTCTACCTGTTCCCGCTGTGGTGGCTGCTCGGCCTGGCCCCGTTCGCGGTGATCGGGTTCGGCCTGATCGCGCTGGCCCTGATGGTGCGCCGCGGCGGCATCCTGCTGCCGCCCGGCTGGCTCACCTGGGTCGCCTTCCTGACCTGGGCGATGGCCTCGCTGGTGCGCATCGACACCGCCGGCCGGATGATCGGCTTCGGTCAGCGCTGGGTCGCCCTGCTCGGCGTCAGCCTGCTGCTGGTCTACCTGTACAACGCCCCCGGCTCGCTGCCCCGCCGCCGCGCGCTGGGCGGTTTCGCGGTGTTCGGGGTGTGGCTGATCTGCGGCGGCTACCTGGGCATGATCTTCCCGAACGGCCGGGTGAGCACCCCGCTGGCCTCGCTGCTGCCGGGCAGCATCGCGGCCAACGAGTACGTGCACGAACTGATCAACCCGCGGTTCGCCGAGGTGCAGAACCCGTACGGCGCGGCCGAGGCGTTCGTGCGGCCGTCGGCACCGTTCCCGTACACCAACGCCTGGGGTCAGGCCTTCGTGCTGCTGCTGCCGGTGGCCCTGGCCCTGGCGGTGCGGGCGAGTTGGCGGGGCCGGCTGCTGCTCGGCGCCGGCATCCTGGTCGCCCTGCCACCGGCCCTGGCAACGTTGAACCGGGGCATCTTCATCGGGGTCAGCGTCGCCGCGCTCTACCTGGCCGCGCGGCTGGCCCGGCGGGCCACCCTGAGTCACGTCCTGGCCGGTCTGGGCATCGTCGGTGGGGCGGGCGCGGTGCTGGTGCTCGGCGGCGCGCTGGCCAAGGTCGGCGAGCGCACCACGACGTCCAGCACCACCGCCGACCGCGCCTCGCTCTACCTGGAGACACTGCGCCGCACGCTGCAGTCACCACTGGTCGGCTGGGGCGCGCCGCGGCCCTCGGAGACCCTGCAGGTCTCGGTGGGCACCCAGGGACACCTGTGGTACCTGATGTTCTCGCACGGCTTCGTCGGCATGTCGCTGTTCGTCATCACGCTGTGGGCCACCGTGCTCCGCACCCGGCGCGTCCGCGAGCTGGAACCCCTTCTGATGCACACGATCCCGGTCTGCCTGAGCGTCACCATGCTCTTCTACGGCGTCGACCCGCTGCACCTGCTGATCGCCCTCGGCTGCGCCGTCCTGCTGACCCGGCCGGAGGCCCCACGATGGCGCTGGACGGTGCTGCCGGCGCTCCCCCGTTCACCGCAGTCAAGCCGGGACGCCCGGGTGTCGATCGAATCCCCATGACGACACCCGCCGGGCGCAGCAGGCCGCAGACCCCGAACGACCTGACCGGTGATCTGCCCAGCCAGCGGACGTCGCCGGAGACCGGCAGCCTGCCGGCGGTGAGCGTGATCGTGCCGACCGTCGACCGTGAGGTGCTGCTGCGCCGCGCCGTCACCTCGGTGATCGCCCAGGACTACACCGGCGAGATCGAGGTGATCGTCGTCCGCGACGGCGGGCCCGAACCCGAGCAGGCGCAGCTGCGGCTGGCTCAGTCGCTGCGCCGCGAACTCACCGCGACCGACGGCCGGGTGCGGCTGCGCTGGGTGGCCAACACCCGCAGCAAGGGCCTGCCCGGCGCCCGGAACAGCGGCATCCTGACCGCCGGCCACGAACTGGTCGCCTTCTGCGACGACGACGACGAGTGGCGGCCGGGCAAGCTCTCGGCGCAGGTGCCGGTGCTGCAACGCGAGCGCGGCGCCAGCCTGGTGGCCAGTGGGCTGGTGGTGCTGACCGACACCGCGGGAGGCGTCCAGGAGAACCTGCGGCCCGGCCCGTTGCGTCCGGTCAACCTCGGTGATCTGCTGGCGGACCGGATCATGGAACTGCATCCCTCGAGCTTCCTGCTGCACCGGGCCGACCTGCTCGGGCCGATCGGGCTGATCGACGAGGATCTGCCCGGCGGCTACGCCGAGGACTACGACCTGCTGCTGCGGGCGGCGGCGATCGGCCCGGTGATCTCGGTGCCCCGGCCGCTGGTGGCCGTGCACTGGCACGGCTCGTCGTACTACTTCTCCAAGTGGCAGATGATCAACGCCGCCCTGGAGCGGCTGCTCGACAAGCACCCGCAGTTCCGCGCGGTGCCCCGTGGCGAGGCCCGCATCCGCGGCCAGCAGGCGGTGGCCCTGGTCGCGATGGGACGGCGCCGCGACGGCCTGCTGATGGCCGTGCGGGCGTTGCGTCTGCACCCGGGTGAGAAGCGGGCCTACCTGGCGGCGGCGGTCGCCACCGGCCTGATCGACATGGACCGGGTGCAGAACTTCCTACACTCCCGCGGCCGAGGCCTGTGACCACGACCGCCTCGCCGAACACCGGCGGCCCGAACACCGGCGGCGGCCCCTCCGGGGTGGTCAGTTCGGCCGCGCGGCAGGGTGCTCTGGGCCTGGCCGGGTCGTTGCTCGCCGGCGTCGGCGGGCTGGCGATCACGCTGCTGGTCACCCGGGTGCTGAGCACCGCCGAGGCGGGCATCTACTTCACCGCGGTGGCGGCGTTCATGATCTGTGCCTCGGTACTGGTGCTCGGCACCGACACCGGGCTGCTGCGCTCGCTCGCTGCGCTGCGGGCCACCGGCTCCCCCGAACTGATCCGGCCGACCCTGCGGATCGCGCTGACCCCGGTGCTGCTCGCCTCCGGCACCGTCGCCGCGATGGTTTTCGCCTTCGCCGAACCCCTTGCCGCCCAGCTGATCCCGGGAACCGGACCGGATTCCCTGGGCCGCCCCGAACTGGTCACCGCGCTGCGCCTGCTGGCACCGTTCCTGGTGGTCGCCACCGTGTCGATGGTGCTGCTCAACGGGGCCAGTCGCGGCCTGGCCTCGCTGCGCACCTTCACCGCCGTGCAACAGATCTTCCTGCCCGCGGCGCGGCCGATCCTGATCGCCGTCGCCGTGATCGGCGGTGGCGCACTGCTCGGCCCGCACCTGCGGACGGCGGTGACCGC
>DAIOVT010000278.1:0-5533 GCA_036758885.1 Kineosporiaceae bacterium | reverse complement strand
CGACGTGGCGCCCGGTCCCGGATCCGGCCCTGGACCAGTGGTTGGCGGCTGCGCCGTGAGCATCGCGCCAGGTCAGGGTGGTGCGCAAGAGCACGAGCCGGCCCGGCCGCCGCGCGACGTCAGCTCGGCAGGACCGAACCGGCCTGGACGACGGCCAGACGGGCGCTCTCGTTCCAGAGCTGCTCCGGGTGCTCGAGCGGGTTGCCGGCGAGAAGCACCAGATCGGCCACGCTGCCCGCGGCGATCCGGCCGAGGTCGCCGCGGCCGAGCAGGTCGGCGTTGCGGGAGGTGGCGCAGCGCAGGGCCTCGAGCACGCCGAGCGCCTCGCTCTGCACCCGCAGGCCGAGGAGTTGATCGTCCTCCAGCGCTCCCATCAGGTCGGTCCCGAACCCGATGGTCACCCCGGCCCGCTGCGCCACCTGCAGCGAACGCAATCCCGCGTCGAGAACCTCGCGGTTCTTCTGCCGGGAGACCGCGGGCATGCCCAGATCGGCGCCGCGCCGGGCCATCGCGTCATAGGTGACCAGGGTCGGCACCAGGACGGCGCCGGTGCGGGCCATCAGCGCCGCGGTCTCGTCGTCCAGGAAGTTGCCGTGCTCGATCGAGCGGACCCCCGAGGAGACCGAGTGCCGGATCGCCTCGGGCGAGTAGGCGTGGGCCGCGACGTAACTGCCGCGCCGGGCCGCCTCGTCGCAGACGGCGGCGATCTCGTCGGCGCTGTACTGCGGGATCCGCAACGGATCGGCGGGCGAGACCACCCCGCCGGAGGTGAGCAGCTTGATCGCGTGAGCGCCCTGCCGGAACCGGTCGCGGACGGCGACCCGCAACGCGTCGACGCCGTCGACGATCTCGGCGGTGTGGCCGGTCAGGTGGCAGCAGTCCCAGTCGGGATGCCGGCCGTCGCCATGCCCCCCGGTCTGGGAGAGCGCGGGCCCGGTGAACAGGTACCGGGGTGAGGGCAGGAGCAACTCGGCGATGGCGCGGCGCAGTCCGCCGTCCCCGCCGGCGACGTCGCGCACGGTGGTGAAACCGCGGCGCAGCGCGGCCTTCAGCCGGGGCGCGGCGGCCAGCGCCGTATAGCTGAGGTAGGGAGCCTCCAGCTCGACCAGGCCCAGGCTGTGACCGTAGGCGTGGAAGTGCGCGTCGATGAGTCCCGGGATCAGCGTGCCCCCACGGCCGTCGAGGACGCGCCCCCCGACGTCGGAACCCGGGTCGCTCCCGGCGCCGGTCCCGATGGAGACGACCCGCCCTCCCCGCACCAGGACCGGCCCGTCCAGCAGGTCCGGCGATTCGCCGTCGAAGATCTGCACGTTCCGGATCAGCAGGTCGGCGGTCATGACCCGTCCCGTGCGGAGCGCAACGCGGCGGTCGCGGCGGCGTCGATCTCGAAGGTCGTGGCGTCGACGACGACGCCGTACTCGCGGGCCGCGGCCTCGAGGCTGACGAACTCGTTGCGCACGTCGACGGCGACCTGCGACGGGTCCCGGTCGAAGGGATGTCCCCAGCCGCCACCGCCGCCGGTGTTGTTGACCAGCACGTCCCCGGCCTGCATGTGGTTGTAGCTGGGGCCCTTGACGACCTCGTCGGGGCGCCCGGGGTTGATGATGACGTGGTTGTTGTCGGCCTCGCGGCCCTCGCCGATCGCCCATGGTCTGGTGCGCGTCTTGTAGGTCATGCAGATGCCGACGGCGGGCGCGGTGAACCGGTACGCCCGGCCGATCCCGACGCCGCCGCGGTGCCGGCCGGCGCCGCCGGTGTCCTGGCGGTAGCCGTAGCTCTCGATGAACATCGGCGACTTCGTCTCGAGCACCTCGACCGGGTTGTTCCGGCAGCCGGGCTCGGACATGTGCATGATGCCGTCCTCACCGTCGCCGCCCGCGTGCGCGCCGAAGCCGACGGCCTCGTTCGTGGCCTCGACCCAGGTCTCGCCGTTGCGCGGGTTCACCCCGACGCCCATCATCGAGCAGACGTCGCCGCCGGAACCGGCCGGAACCCGGTCGGGCATGCCCTCGGCCAGCGCCTTGACGATCACGTCGCAGGCCAGCAGCCCGGTCCAGAGGGTGAAGGTCGCCATCGGCGGGACGGCGTGCATCACCGACCCCGGTTCGGTGATCACCTTGAGCGGGCGGAAGTTGCCGGCCGTGACCGGGGTGTCCGGCGTGGTCAGCGACTTGAACACCAGACAGGACAGCGCCTCGGTGAGGCCGCGGGGGACGTTGATCGGGCCGCGCACCCCGGTTGCGCTGCCGGTCCAGTCGACGACGAACTCGTCGTCGGTGATGGTCACGGTGACCTTCATCCGGACCAGCTTGCCGACGTCGACGCCGTCCTCGTCGACGAAGTCCTCCGCCGTCCACGATCCCTTGGGCAGGTCCCGCAGACCGAGCCGGGCCAGCGTCTCGCCGTGGTCGTTGATCGAGGCCATCGCCTCCACCACGGCGTCGGTGCCGTACTTGTCGGCGATCTCCTGGGTACGCCGCACCCCGGTGACACAGGCTGAGACCTGGGCCTGGATGTCGCCGATGGTGCGCTCGGGCAGCCGGCTGTTGAACCGGATCAGGTTGAAGATCTCCTCGTTCTGGACGCCCCGCCTGTAGAGCTTGGTGACCGGGAAGAACAGTCCCTCCTGGTGCATGTCGGTGGAGTCGAGCACGTACCCGGGGTCCTTCTGCTTCAGGTCGAGCACGTGGATGCGGCAGGCGGTGAACCCGATCAGCTTCTCGCCGTGGTGGATCGGGGCCAGGACCAGCGGGTCCAGGGTGTGCGCCGAGGACCAGTACGGGTAGTTCAGGATCAGCACGTCGCCCGGCTCGAAGGCGTCCCGGCCGAGGAACTCGATCGCCCGCTTGATGCCGTAGTCGTTGGCGCGGGTGAAGATCGCGATACCCGGTGCGTCGGCGACGATGTTGCCGTCGGCGTCGTGGATGCCCAGGCCGTAGTCGTGGATCTCGTAGACGACCGTGTTGTACGCCGTGCGGCACAGGCTGCGGGCCATCTCCTCGCCCGCGGCGAGCATGGCGAACCGGATGATCTGGGTGGTGATCTGGTCGGTCATGGCCTGTTCACTCCTGGGTCTGGGTCGATGCCGGGGCGGACGTCTGGGCAGACGTCTGGGCGGGTGTCGGGGCCGCGGCGGTGATGACGAGTTCGCCGTGTGCGCCGACCTCGGCGCGGTCACCGGCGTGGATGACCGAGGTGGCGGTGTGCTCGGCGATGACGGCCGGTCCGGTGATCACGTCACCGGCGGCCAGACCCTCGCGGACGTACAGGTCGTAGGTCAGCTCCGGGCGCTCGGCGCCTGCGTAGACCGAGCGGGCGCCGTCCGCGGTCAACCGCTGCCCGGCCTCCCGGCGGGCGGTGGCGGGGATGTCGGGCTTGTCGACCACGCCGATGGCCTGCACCCGGGTGGTGGTCACCTCGACCGGGTCGGGCATGACGTGGCCGTACTGCAGTTCGTGCACCCGCGCGAACTCGGTCTCGATCCGGGCCTGGGGGTCGTCGCCGTCCGGGTAGGGCAGCGTGACCGAGTGCTCCTGACCGACGTAGCGGACGTCGAGCAGCCGCCGCATGGTGCAGGCCGATTCGTCGAACCCTTCGACCGAAAGCCGTTGTGCCGCTTCGGTTTCCATGTCGCCGAAGACCTCGGTGGCATAGGCCGGGGTGAGCTCGCCGAGCGGCATCACCCGGGTGCGGGCGAAGTCGTGCTGGACGTCGGCCATCAGCATCCCGAAGGCGCAGAACGCACCCTGGCCCTGCGGCACGACGACCCGGCCGATGCCGAGCTCCCGGGCCACCTCGACGGCCACCAGTCCACCGGCCCCACCGAGGGAGAGCAGGGCGAAGTCCTTGGGGTCGCGTCCCAGATCGACCGTGATCGCCCGGACGGCGCCGACGATCTTGATCGTGGAGATCCGGACGATCCCGCGGGCCAGTTCCTGCACCGACATGGCGAGCCGTTCGGCCAGCGGTTCCAGCGCCCGGCGGGCGAGCGCGGGGTCGAGGGTGAGGGTGCCGCCGAGGGCGGCGTCGCTGCCCAGATAGCCGAGCACCAGCGCGGCGTCGGTGAAGGTCGGCTCGGTGCCGCCGCGACCGTAGGAGGCGGGGCCGGGGGTGGCGCCGGCGCTCTGCGGGCCGACCTGCAGCACCCCGGCCGCGTCGACCCAGGCGATCGATCCGCCACCGGCGCCGATGGTGTGGATGTAGAGCGAGGGCATGTTGATCGGCAGCTGCTCGAACTCCGCGCCCTGGTACAGCACCGACTCGTGGTCGAGGATCAGTGAGGCGTCCAGGCTGGTGCCGCCCATGTCGATGGTGATCAGGTTCGGTTCGCCGATCAGCCGGGAGATCGTCGAGGCGCCGACCACGCCACCGGCCGGCCCGGAGAGCACCAGCGAGACCGGCATCTCCCGGGCCGCGGTCGCCGTCATCGCGCCGCCGCCCGACCTGGTCATCAGGAAGCGTCCGCCGAAACCCTTTGCGCCGAGCTCGTTCTCGAGCCGTTCCAGGTACCGGGTGACGATCGGTTTGATGTAGGCGTCGATCACGGCGGTGCTGGTCCGCTCGTACTCGCGGTACTCGCGGGACAGCTCGTGGGCGAGGGTGACGCTGACCCCGGGAGCGATCCGGTTCAGGATCTCGCGCATCTGCAGTTCGTGGTCCGGGTTGGCGTAGGCGTGCAGGAACGCGACGGCGACGGCGTCGTAGTCGCGCTCGGCGATGATCCGGGCGACCCGCTCGGCGTCGGCGACGTCCAGCGGGGCGTGCACGCTGCCGTCGAACAGGCTGCGCTCGCGCACCTCGAAGGTGTCGTAGCGCTCCAGCAACGGAGCCGGCTTGCGGTAGGTGATGTCGTAGTTCACCCGGCGGTCGGTGCGTCCGAGCAGGTAGACGTCGCGGAACCCGGCCGTCGCGATCACCGCGGTGCGGGCGCCGCGCCGGGTGAGCAGGGCGTTCAGCCCGAGCGTCGTCCCGTGGGTGAACAGATGCACGTCGGCGGGGTCGGCGCCGACCTTGGCGAAGGCGTCGAGTACGCCCACCGTCGGATCCTGCGGGGTGGTCGCAACCTTGTCGAAGACGAGCCCGCCGGAGGCCGGGTCGAGCCGGACGACATCGGTGAAGGTGCCGCCGACGTCGACGGCGATACGGGTGGAACCGGTCATCAGCAGACTCCCTGTCGCCGAGGTGTTCTGGACACGTGGTGCTCTGCGCTCGTGAGCCGTCATGCTGCCTCGCGCCGCAGAGCGCGAGGATGGGCAGATCGCCTACCCGGACGTGCCTGATGGGGCGTTTCGCTCATCGCGATGCCCGAGCGCCGGGCCTAGCGTCCCGGGAACAGCCGACCCGTCGCCCGCCGCGGCGCCGGTGGGGCGTATCGGGCCGGACGGTCCCGGAAGGAGATCCGTATGCGAGAGATCAGGTCAGCCGATCTGGACCACCTGACCCTGGGCGCCACGTTGCTGGGCACCGGCGGGGGAGGGGATCCGTTCATCGCCAAACTCATGGCCGAGCAGGCGATCAGCGACCACGGGCCGAT
>DAIOVT010000277.1:0-5545 GCA_036758885.1 Kineosporiaceae bacterium | reverse complement strand
GAAGATGGACGCGGTGCTCGAGATCGACGTCGCGAACCGGTTCGTGGTCACCCAGCCCGGGGTGATGAACGCGCAACTCTCCGCGCAGGTGGCCGCGCAGGGACTGTTCTACCCGCCCGACCCGTCGAGCTGGGAGTTCTGCTCGATCGGCGGCAACCTGGCCACCAACTCCGGCGGGCTGTGCTGCGTCAAGTACGGCGTCACCACCGACTACGTGATGGGACTCGAGGTGGTGCTCGCCTCGGGCGAGGTGATCCGCACCGGACGGCGCACGGTCAAGGGCGTGGTCGGCTACGACCTCACCCGGCTCTTCGTCGGCAGCGAGGGCACGCTCGGCGTGATCACCGAGGCGACCCTGTCGCTGCGCGCCGCACCCCGGCCGCCACGCACCGCCGCCGCGCTCTTCAGCGCGGTGCACGGGGCCGGCGACACCGTCGCCCAGGTGGTCGCCGCCGGGCTGGTGCCGTCGCTGTTCGAGATCATGGACCAAGCGACGATCAGGGCCGCCAGCGAGCATCTGCGCGCCGATCTGCCCGAGGACTGCGCCGCCCTGCTGATCTGGCAGAGCGACGCCGAGCCGATCGAGGCAGCCGGTGTGATCGCCGAGATCGGCGAGGTCGCCAGGCTCAACGGCGGTGAGGTGATCGAGGCGGAGGACCCGGCCGAGGCCGACCTGCTGCTGGCCGCCCGCCGCTGCGTGCTCACGGCACTGGAGGCGATCGGCTCGACCCTGATCGACGACGTGTGCGTGCCCCGCAGCCGGCTGACCGACCTGATCGAGGGGGTGCAGGCGATCGGCGCGGCGCAGGACCTGCTGATCGGCGTGGTCGGGCACGCCGGCGACGGCAACATGCATCCGACCGTGGTCTTCGACGCGGCCGACCCGGACGCCGTCGCCCGGGCCAGGGTCGCCTACGGCGAGGTGATGGATCTGGGGCTGGCGCTCGGCGGCACGATCACCGGCGAGCACGGCATCGGGGTGCTGAAGCGCGACTGGATGCTGGCCGAACTGGGCGAGGGCAACCTCGGCGTCCAGTTCTCGATCAAGGACGCGCTCGACCCGGCCGGAATTCTCAATCCGGGCAAAGTATTGCCTAACCGTCCGAAACGACAGGCACAGGGCGAGTCTTGACCTTTCAATGCCAAAAGGTCGTGTCCGTAGCAATCTGAACGGTCCCGCTTGTCGGTATCTGCGCAGGTGAGAGACGGTTCCGGGTCGTGATCGATCGGTCGGATCGTTCCATCGGTGGCTGAAACGCCCCCAAAGGTGTGTGCGGAGAGCAATCAACATGGCACTCTGTGCTTATGGATTCGGCGAGCCGGGGGACGGTGCCGCAGGGGTCCGCGGTACTTCGCCTCGACCTCTTGGAAGACGCGTTGGCGCGGGTGCGCACCGTGCTCGCGCGGCGTCCCGAGGAGGGTGACGCCGAGGCCGACCGGCGCTGGCTGGCCGAGGTCGACGCCCTGCTGGAGAGCGAGCCCGGGGTTCCCGGGGCGGTTCTCGACCGCAGTGACCTGCTGCTGGCCCGGGCCGAGGTGGCCCGCCGGCTGAGCGCGCCGATCCTCGATCTGCCCCGGCCCTCCGGTCCGATCGAGGACCCCGTCGGACGCTTCGGCGCCGACTTCGGTGCCGCGTTCGGTCTCGGTGCCGGCGCCGGCACGGGTGCCGAACCGGGCTCCGGCCCGGGCGCTGCCGACCCGGCCACCGGCTACACGCTCGCCGCGATCGCCGCGATGCGCGCCGACGAGGTCTCCGACGCCCTGGAACTCGCGGTGCGTGGCCTGGTCGCCTTCGACGGCCTGCCCGGGGCGACCAGCGAACGCGCCGCCGAGGGCCGGATGGCGGCCGCACTCGGATCGCTGTGCCGGGAGTTCTTCGACAACGAGCGGGCGCTGCGGTTCTTCCAGATCGCCACCGACCTGTTGTCCCCGGCGCACGAGCGGATCGACTGGACCGCCGCCGCGTCCGAGGCCGCCGACCTGGCGCTGATCCGGGCCCGGGAACTCAAGGCGTCGGCGGAGCCGGCGTCGGCGGAACTGCTCAGCTACGCCGAGCGCACCGCGCACCGGGTCGCCTCGATCGGCAGCCCGCGGCACGCCGCCGTCCTGGCCTCGCGGCGGCTGCTCGCCGGCGTGCGCTGCGAGAACGGTGCCCCGAACGCCGCCTGGCAGCTGCTCGAGCACACCGACCGCGCGGTGGTGACCGCCGAGCACTGCCCCGACCCGGCGGCCCGCCGCGAGCTCGCCGCGATCAGGATCTGCCGCGGCCGCTGCCGGTTCCTGCTCGACGCGCTGCCCGAGGCGCTGACCGAACTGGACGCCGCGTTGCACGTGATCGACCCCGAGAACGACCTCGTGCTGCACGTCGAGGCGTTGCGGCTGCGCGCCGTCGTCCGGGAGCTGGCCGGCGACCTGCACGGCTCCCTGGTCGACACCCGGGTGCTGCTCGACCGGGTCTGGACCCGGCACCAGCGCCAGATCGGCGGCTTCATGGACCAGGTCTGGGGTCGGGCCTGGGCCGAGTCGCGGCGCCGCGACCTCGAGGTGCGCGAGCAGGTGCTGATCCGTACCGCCGAGCAGGACCCGCTGACCGGGCTGATCAACCGCCGTGGCATGGAGCGGTTCTGTGCCGAGCTCGACCCGCGCGAGGGCCTGTGCCTGGTGCTCGCCGACATCGACCACTTCAAGGCGGTCAACGACCGCTTCGGGCACTCGGCCGGTGACTCGGTGCTGCGCTCGGTCGCCTCGGTGCTCTCCGGGGCGATCCGCGGCCTGGACCGGGTCTCGCGCTGGGGCGGCGAGGAGTTCCTCGTGGTGATGCCGGTGCAGTCGGTCGACTTCGGTGCCGAGGCGGCCAACCGGATCCGGCAGCGGGTCGCCGAGCAGGACTGGTCCTGGGTGGCCGACGATCTGCGGCTGACGATCAGCGCCGGGGTCGCCTGCGGTTCCGCGGCCGATCTCGAGGAGCTGCTGCTGCGCGCCGACCATGCCCTCTACCAGGCGAAGCACGAGGGCCGGAACCGGGTCGTCGTCCGCTGAGGTGCTCCGCCGCCGGCCCGGCACCGGGGGGTGACGGCGCAGGGGCCCGCACCCGGGTGAATCGGGCCCGGACTCACCCCGGGTTACCTCGTCGGGGCGCAGATGATGCAGTCTGGTGCCATGACGCAGCCCCCTGGGTGGTATCCCGACGCAACCCTGCCCGGCTACGAGCGCTGGTGGGACGGCACCGCCTGGTCACCGGTGACCAGGCCTGCCCCCGATCTTTCCGAGACCTCATCGGTCTTCGGGGCGCCCAGCTCGCTGCTGGGTGATCACGAACCGGACGGCGCCCCGGCCGCCTCGACGGCGGCCGGCGGGTCGCCGTCCGGTGACCTCTCCGGCGAGCGTGCCGGGGCGGCGGTCGATCGGGCCGGTGACGCCGTGCAGCAGGCGGCCGCGGAGACCTCCGCACAAGCCGCGCAGGCTGCGCAGTCCGGTGGGGTCTGGTCCGCTCCGGGGACGGGCTCGACCGGCGGATCGCCGTGGTCGGCTCCGGGCGGCACGCCCGCGCCGCAGTCCGCGCCACCGTCCGCGCCGCAGTCCGGGCCACATTCCGCGCCACATTCCGCGCCACAGTCGGGGGCATCGCCCGCGGAGGCGCCGTCCGGGCCGCAGTGGTCCGCGCCCGGTGCGGCGCCGGGGCCGTACCAGGCCCCCGGCCAGCAGTACCCGGCTCCCGGCCAGCAGCCGTACCCGGGAGTCCAGCAGCCGGGGGGGCAGCAGTACCCCGGCCAGCAGTACCCGGGCCAGCAGTACCCCGCGCAGTACCCGTCGCCCGGGCAGGCTCAGCCCGGCGGGCCGGTGCAGGAGGTGCCGGGCCAGTCCGGGTACCCCTACGGTGAGCCCGCGGCCCCGCAGGCCGCTCCCGGCACCCCCTACCAGGGCGCCGGAATGCCGCAGTACCCGGCGAACCCCTACGGCTACCAGGGCCAGCCCGGCGCTGCGGCGCCGTACGGTGCGGCGCCCTACCCCGGTGGCGCCATGGTCGCCCAGGCCGGGCCGGGATCGCTGGCCAACCAGTGGCTGCGGCTGCTGGCCCGGATCATCGACGGGATCCTGCTGAGCGTGGTGACCGCGATCCTCGGGTTCCCGTTCGTCCGCGAGATCCTCGACGCCTTCTCGGCCTGGGCCGACGAGATGAGCAGCAACCCCGATGCGGCCTCCGCGACCCCGCTCACCGACCCGGCGATCAGCTCGGCGACCACCAAGCTCAACCTGATCGCGCTGCTGCTGGGGGCGATCTACTACGTGGTGATGACGGCGCTGCGCGGCGCCACGGTCGGCAAGATGGCGGTCGGCGTCCGGGTGCAACGGGTCTCGGACGGCGCGATGCCGAGCTGGACCGAGTCGCTGATCAGGTGGGCGGTCACCGATCTGCCCCGGGTGATCCCGCTGGTCAGCCTCTTCTATCCGCTGCTGGACAGCCTCTGGTGCCTCTGGGATCCGAAGCGGCAGTGCATCCACGACAAGCCCGCCAAGACGATCGTGGTCAAGGCGCGCTGACCCCGCGCTGAACCAGGTCGGCCTCTGCCGACCGACCTGCTCCGGACAGCCGGGGATCTCGAACCCGAGATCCCCGGCTGTTCGTTTGTGCCGGCTCCGCGCCCGTCCGATCCGGCCCGCGGGGCCGATCAGGCGTACAGGAGTTCGGCCGGGAGAGCCGGAACAGGGGATGGGCAGATGGTTGGACTCCCGATACTATGAAGTCAAAGCTCTCTGGAGGTCCTTGATGTCTGCTGCGCCCGAACTGCACAAACCCGCCAACCCGGTGCGGGTGATCACGGCCGCGAGCCTGTTCGACGGTCACGACGCCTCGATCTCGATCATGCGGCGCATCCTGCAGAGCCAGGGTTGCGAGGTGATCCACCTGGGCCACGACCGTTCGGTCGCCGAGGTGGTGACCGCCGCGATCCAGGAGGACGCGCAGGCGATCGCGGTCAGTTCCTACCAGGGCGGGCATGTCGAGTACTTCAGCTACCTGCGTGAGTTGCTCGACGCCCGGGGCGCCACCGAGGTCGGCGTCTACGGCGGTGGCGGCGGCGTGATCGTGCCCGAGGAGATCGCGCTGCTGGCCTCGCGCCGGGTGAAGATCTTCTCGCCGCAGGACGGGCAGCGACTCGGGCTGGCGGGCATGGTCAACACCATCGTCGCCGACGGTGACCGCGACCTGAGCGCCGAGCCACCGGAGGTGGACGCGGTGCTCGCCAACCAGCCGCGGGCGATGAGCCGGGCGCTGACCGTGATCGAGGCCGGCAAGGCCGGCGAGGCGCTGTTGTCGGCGATCCACGAGCGTGGCCGCGAGCGTCAGGTGCCGGTGCTCGGCGTCACCGGTACCGGTGGCTCGGGCAAGAGCTCGCTCTCCGACGAGCTGCTGCGCCGGCTGCGGCTGGACACCGGCGACAAGGCCACGGTCGCGGTGCTGGCGATCGACCCCTCCCGGCGCACCGGCGGCGGCGCGCTGCTCGGCGACCGGATCAGGATGAACTCGCTCAGCGCGCTGGGCTCC
>DAIOVT010000276.1:0-5545 GCA_036758885.1 Kineosporiaceae bacterium | reverse complement strand
CACCCCCGCCACCAGCTAACCGCGAACGTGACAGCTATTTTCGACTGATCACGGGTGGGTGGGCAGCAGGTCGGTGCCGAGTTCGGTGGCGGGCAGGGTGCGCATCACCAGGACGCCGAGGCCGGACAGGATCAGGCCCTGGAGCACCCAGTGCACCGGACCGCTGCCCAGCCCGAGCAGGGTCATCGCCATGGTGCCGAGGTGCGCGCCCGCGTGGACGCCGACAGATGCCCAGGTGGAGCGGTAGCGCGCCGCCACCGCTCCGGCCAGCACGGCGAACCCGAACGGTCCGGCGAGGTACAGCACGCGTTCGAGCAGGCTCTGCTGACCGCCGCTGGAGATCAGGTGCATCAGCCCGAACGCGGCGGCCGAGAGCCAGATGGCCGGGCCGATCCGCAGCGGGGTGTGCCGCAGCAGGTAGCCGCGGAACAGCAGTTCCTCGGGCAGCGCCTGCATCACCAGCCCGAGCACGATCGAGACCACCACGAACACCAGCACACTCGTGCCGTCACGGGGCTCGGCAGCGCGCAGCAGACCGAGCGGCTGCAAGGCCAGCGCCGAGACCATGAGCACGGCCGCGGTGGCGACCAGCGCACCGAGGAAGGGCAGCGCCTCACGAGCCCTCGGCACCAGAGCGATGCTCCGCAGACTGCTGTGGTCGACGAATCTGGCCAGGGCCCAGACCACCACCAGGCCGCTGAGCGCCACGATCGTCGCGGTGACCAGACCGGCGATCATTCGGGGGACGTCGCCGCGCTCGGCGAAGGAGTCCAACGGCCCGCCGAGCGGCGCCAGCAGCACGAGCGAGATCGCGTAGTAGCCGAGCAGGCCGGCCATGGTCAGCACGGCACGACCGATCGCCCAGCCGGTACCGGGGCGGACCCCCGCAGGAACGCGCCCGCCGTCCACCGGGGCGCCGTTCGCCGAGAGGCCGTTCGCCGGGGCCCGGCCCGTCGAGGCGTCGTCCATCACGCCGTTGTCAGCGCCGGGACCGGTTCGGGCGGCTGAGAAGTTGTTCATGATTTCCAGCCTCACACCAGGCCCGCCGTCCGGAATCGCTCCGCCGTCACGACCGGACGCCGCACGTCATGCCTGGCGGGCGCACAACCATGACCCCGGTCATGGGCAGGCGGTCGCGGCTCTCCGTAGCCTTTCGGTCATGTCCCACGCCTCCGGTCGCTGGTTGCTCGAACCGATTCTCGGAGTGCTCACCGTCGGCAATGTCGTGATGGTGCTGCTCGGCGGGGCGATCTCGGCGCAGACCGGCGAGCAGGGCCGGGGGGCTGTCCTGCTCGCCGGTGCTGCGTTGATGGGTCTCAGCCTGATCGTCCGCAGGCTGCGGCCGGCGCTGGCGCGATGGACGACGATCGGTTACGCGCTGGGGGCCCTGGGCGCGCTCGCGGCCACCGGTGGGTTCGTGGCGATCGTGCTCTTCACGGCGGTTCTGCTGGCCACCGTCGAACTGGGAGTGCGCGGTGCCTTCGCGATGCTCGGCCTGTTGCTGGCGGTGTTGCTGGGTTTCGGCCTCCTCTCGGCGCCCGGGCACGTGGCTTCGGTTCTGCTGGACACCGGCTTCGCCGCGTTGATGCTGATGTTCGCGATCGCCGTGGGCGCGCTGATCCACGGGCTGCGGCAGGCGCACGACGAGGCCCGCGCACTGCTCACCGAACGCGACGCCGCGCACGCCGAACTGCTCGTCGCGAACGCCCGGCTGCGGCAGTCTCTGGAGCTGGAGAAGGACCACGTGCTCGCCGAGGAGCGGGCCCGGGCCGCCCGCGATCTGCACGACGGCCTCGGGCAGCAGCTCACCGCGCTGCAGATGAGTCTGGACTACGCCCAGCGCACCAAGGACAAGGACCCGGACGCCGCCTGGGCCGAGGTGGCGGTGGCCCGGGACGGCGCCAGCACCGCACTCACCGACATGCGGCGCTGGGTGCGCGCGCTGCACCCGGTCTCGGTGGCCGGGCTCTCCGGCGCGGAGGCATTGGAGACGATCGCAGAGTCCTTCCGCGGCACCGGGTTCGAGGTCGTCGTGCAGACCACGGGGACGTCCCGCCCGCTCAGCGACGCGGAGTCGATGTACGTGTACCGGTTCGTGCAGGAGGGGCTGACCAACGCGCTGCGGCACGGCCGGGCGACCCGGGTGGAGCTGACCGTCGACATCGGTTCGGGTTGCACGATCGCGCTGGCCGACAACGGCCGTGAGGAGGGTGCCTCGACCCCGGCGGGTGAACTGGCGGAGGGGTTCGGGTTGCGCTCGCTGCGTGAGCGGGCCGAGGCGCTGGGCGGAACGTTGAGCGCCGGCTGGGCCCGGCGTGGTCTGGAGGTGCGGGCCGATCTGCCGGCCAGCGCGCCGATCCAGCCGCGTCCGGCGGTGCCGGCCTGACCATGACGGAGCGGCGTGTGATGATCCGGGTGCTCGTGGTCGACGACCAGCAGATCCTGCGTCGTGGGCTGCGGATGCTGCTCGGCACGGTCGAGGACCTCGAGGTGGTCGGCGAGGCGGGCGACGGCCGGGAGGCACTGGCGATGATCGAGAAGGTACGGCCCGACGTGGTGGTCTCGGACGCCCGCATGCCCGGCATGTCGGGTATCGAGCTGGTCGAGGCCGCCACCCAGCGACATCCCGGACTTCCGGTGATCATCCTGACCACGTTCGACGAGGAGCCCCTGGTGCGTGACGCGGTGGCCGCCGGGGTCTGTGGGTTCCTGCTCAAGGACGTCTCCACCGACACCCTGGCCGAGGCGATCCGGGCGGTCTCGGACGGCGGCCTGGTGATCGATCCCCGGATGGCCCGGGCCGCGATGTCCCCGGGCCCGGCGGCCGGCCACGATGCGGAGCCGGACGCCCTGGCCGTACTCACCCGTGCCGAGCGCGCGGTCGCGGTGCTGGTCGCCGACGGTGCCACGAACACCGAGATCGCCGAGCGGTTGGTGCTCGCCGAGGGCACCGTGAAGAACCACGTCTCGGCGCTGCTGCGCAAGGTCGGCGCCCGGGACCGGACGGCGCTCGCGCTCACCCTCTACCGCGCCCTCAACCCCTCGTGATCATGCAGAACCGCACGCCGCCCGCGACGACACCCCATCCCCACCCCGCCGTGATCATGCAGAACCGCACGCCGTGGTGGTGAACACCGCAACCGGCCGCCGTCGGTGACGGGTGCGCCGGGTCGATACGGTGGTGCATGTCTCGGCGAAGGGTGCAGGCATGACCGAACGAGCGGCCCGGTCCACGTCTGCGCGGAAGACTCCGCGTGAACGTCCCGCCCGCAAGGCGGCGAGCAAGCCCGAAGCCCAACCCGCAGAACGCCTCAGCGGCCCACCGGACGGCGAGACGTCGCGGGTCGGGCTGGTGATCGCCGGCGCCGGCGCCCGTGGGGCCTATGAGATGGGTGCACTGTCGGTGCTGGTGCCCTGGCTTCGGGAACGTGGTGAGGCACCGCGCATCGTGGTCGGAACGAGTGCCGGCGCGATCAACGCCGTCCTCGTTGCCTCGATCCTGCGGGCCAAGGACCCGCTCCTCGCCGCCGAGCAGGCCTGCGACCTGTGGCGGCGTGCTGCGGCGCGCGGGGTCTTCCGCCCGCTGTTGACGTCGTTGCCGAAGCTCGGGCTGCGCTATCTGGGCCAGCTCACCAGGATCGGCGACGGCACCGTGAGCGCAGTGCTCGATCCGGCACCGCTGCGCAAATTGCTCAGTGGCGCAACACAATTGGCGCAGGTGCACGATGCCGTGGCCGAGGGTTCGCCCGAGATCGTGGCGTTGATCGCCACCGCCACCGGCCGGCACCGCACCGAGGCCTTCGTCGAGACCGCCGACCCGGCCTCGTTGCCCGCGGCGGACTCGGCCCGGCGGGTGACCTACAAGCCGGCGCACCTGACCAGCGAGCACATCATGGCCTCCGCCGCGATCCCGGTGTTGTTCCCGTCGGTGCGGTTGTCGGACCCGGACGGTTCCGCCGGTGACTGGTACCTCGACGGTGGAGTGCGCCTGAACGCCCCGGTGAAACCGGCTCTCGACCTGGGCGCCGACCGGTTGGTCGTGGTCGCGACACATCCCCTGGTGCAACCGGAATCACCCGAGCCGGCCGACCTGAGGCCCTTGGACGCCTTCGGGTCCTTCGCCACCGTGATCACGGCGACCCTGGTCGATCGCATGGTCGAGGACGTGCGCGCGCTCGACCGGGTGAACCGGTTGCTGCTCGCGGGCGCCCAGGACGAGGCCTACCGGCCGGTGCCCTACTTGTTCGCCGGACCGGAGCGGAACGAGACGATCCCGGCCATGGCCGAGGCGGCCCTGCATGCCTATCGCGGTCTGGAGGGGATGAGGAACCCCGACATCGCGATGCTCGACCGGCTGATCGGTGGCACCGGCTCGACGCACGGTGAACTGCTCAGCTACCTGCTCTTCGAACCGGAGTTCATCGACGCCCTGCTCGAGGCCGGACGTTCCGACGCCGCGCAACTGATCGAGAGCACCGAGGAGCCGTGGGTGCTCACCGGCTCGCCGCCCGTGGGCCGGCGCGACTGAACCCGCCGGGTGTGGCTGATCTGCCGCGCGTGAGTGAACCGCCGGATCAGCCCATGGTCTTGGCCCCGTCGATCGATTCTCGAAGGATGTCCGCGTGACCGCTGTGCTGCGCGGTCTCGTTGAGCAGGTGCAGCACCACCCGCCGGACGGTCCAGTGGGTCTCGGAGCCGAACCAGGGCGCCCGCGGCAGTTCATGGGACGCATCGAGGTCGAGTTCGCGCAGGGTGCGGTCGGTTGCGTCGGCGGTCTGCGCGTAGGCGGTCAGCACCGACTCGCGGGTGTCCTGCGGGAGCATCGTGAACTCGTTCTCGCGATCGGCGAGCACCTTGAGCACCTCGGCGGGTGGATTGGCCCAGTCGATACCGGCCCAGTCGATCGGCGGGCCCTCGGTGAGCGGGCCACCGTTGGCGAACCGGATCCAGTTGGTCTCGCCCACCGTCATGTGTTTCACCAGCCCGCCCAGACACAACGAGCTGACCGTCGGACGTTCGGCGACCTGCGCGTCGGTCAACCCGTCGAGGGTCTGTCGCAGGAACCCGCGTTGTCGCCGGAAGGAGCTGAGCAGATCGTCGATCTCGGTGGCCGTCGTCATGATCACGACCCTAGTGAGAGGGTCCGACAGTTTCGGATCCGAGCAGCACGGGTCAGAGCCGTTGCCAGCGCAGCGTCGTGGTCAGGCGCAGCGGCTGTCCGGGTGCGACCACGGCCGCCAGGCCGAGTTCCGCGGCGTTCGGCGGGGCGGTCTGTGGTTCCAGACAGATCGCCGCAGCACGTTCGTCGAAGAGCACTGCGTTCGGCGCATCGGCACTGATCTCCAGGCGCAGGGCGCCGTCCCAGACGATCGCGGCCGGCCAACGGACGCCGACGAACGTGTCGTCCCAGGGCGGCGGTGGCGCGGCGGCCGGCGGCGCGGCCGGCATGCCCTCGGCGTCCCGGGGCAGGATGCCGTCGGCGTCGAGTTCCACCCGTGCGGCGGCGCCGACGCCGAGATCCCTTGCGTACCAAGGGTGATAGCCG
>DAIOVT010000275.1:0-5545 GCA_036758885.1 Kineosporiaceae bacterium | reverse complement strand
GGACAAGTTGCCCGAGGCCGGGCAGCACCGCGTCCATGATCGGTGGGTGGGCGGCCATCGCCGCCAGCAGCGCGCGCCGCCGGATCATCAGCACGGTGGTCGGTTCGGCAGCGATCACGGACGCCGACCGCGGGGCGCCGTCCAGCACCGCGAGTTCGCCGAGGCTGCCTGGCGCTCGCACGGTGGAGAGCACCACGACGGCGCCGTCCGCCGAGGAGATGGTCACCTTGACCAGCCCCCGGGCCAGCACCATCAGGCTGTCGCCGTGGTCGCCGGTGTGAAACAGGTACTCGCCGCGACGGAATCGGCGCACCACCACCTCGGTGGCCAGTTCGGTCAGTGCCTCACGGTCGAGCGAGGCGAAGATCTCGGCCCGTCCGAGCGCGTCGACGATGCCCCCGCTGGTCACCCCGGACTGCAGCATGCAGGCTCCTGGTCGCCTTGGCGTACGGGCCGGCTGCCGGGCCCTCGTCCAGCATGCCGGTCGATGCGGTCGTCGGCCAGAGTGACCGGATGATCAGGGGGAGCCGGTGGCCGGTCCACTGGGGGGAATCTCCAGACCGCCACCGCCCGAACCGGTACCGGTGCTGGTGCTACCGCCGCCCCCGGTGCTCGGCTCGGTGGGCGTGGTCGGAGGCGTCGTCGGCGGCACCGTGGTGGTGGTCTCGCTCGGCTTCGGCACCGGTTCGGTCTTGGTCGGTGTGTGGGTGGGTGCCGGGGTCGTGGTCGCCGGTGGTGTGGTCACCGTGACCGGGGGCGTCGTCGAGCTCGGTGTCTTCGAGGCCGACGGTGTCGTGGGCTTGGACGACGGCGCCGGCCGATTCGGCGCCACCGGGGTGGTGTTCGCCGGACGGCCCGGTGTGGTCGCCGTTCTCGGATCGACGATCACGCCCTGCTGAGCGCCGCGCGACCGCGCGGTGGTGGCCGGGGTCGGCACCGCCTGGTTCGCCTGCCAGTCCCAGTCCGCGCCGGCCGATCCGGCCGCGTCCCCGGGGCCGTTCTGGTCCAGCGACGACTGGGTGTCGGCGTTGGGGGAGTCGAGCTGGATCAGGCCACCGCTGCGATTGAGCGCCGGCACGCTGACCGCGACCACGGTGACGAGCACGCTCAGCCCCACCATGACGGCGGCCGTGTGTGAGGTGACCCAGTGGCCGACGCGGCCGAACCGCACCGGTGCGGCGTCGTCCTCGAGGGGCACGCCGCCGCTGTCGGTACCGGTGGGATGCAGATCACCGCGGTACTCCGGACGCATCGTGTTCAGCGGTGGCAGCCCGGCCTGCTCGTGCGCATGGGTCTGGTCGCCGGTGGGCGTCCACGGCCGGGCCGACCAAGAGCCGGCGGCGACCGGACCGGACGACCCGGACGACCCGGACGTCACCGGGCCGAGCAGGGTGCCGTCACCGGGACGGGAGGGCGCCGGAACCCGGGGCAGTCCGGAGGGCGGAGAGTCGAACGGCACCTCGGCACTGCGCAGGCTCAGCGCCCGCAGCGTGCGGGCGGCATCGGCGGCGCTCGGACGCGATTCCGGGTCGGCGCTGGTCATCGCGGTGAGCAGACGCCGCCAGTTGTCGTCGAGGTCGGCGGGCAGCACCGGCTGACGGGACAGCCGGGCCACGGCCGACTCCACCGGGGCGCCGGGGTACTCGCGGCGGCCGGTGATCGATTCGAGAACGACCAGGCCGAGGGCGTAGACGTCGACGGCGGGGGTCGCGGGCTCGCCGCGGACCTGCTCGGGGGAGAGGTAGGCGGCCGTGCCCAGCAGTGCCCCGGTGGAGGTCATCCGGGTGGCGTCGATCATCTGGGCGACGCCGAAGTCGGAGAGGTACGCGCCCCCTTCGTGGTCGAGCAGCACGTTGCTCGGTTTCACGTCGCGGTGCACGATCCGGCGTTCGTGGATGTACGCCAGCCCGTCGGCGATCTGAGCCGCGTACCCGGCCACCTCGGCGGGGTCGAGCGGCCCGAGCCGGTCCGCCAGGGTGCCGCCGTCGACCAGTTGCATCACGCACCAGGGCTGGGCGTCGTGCTGCCCGCCGTCGTAGAGCGCGACCAGGTGCTGGTGGCTCAGCCCGGCCAGGGTGTGCACCTCACCGAGGAACCGCTTCCGGTCGGCTTGCCGGTCGGTGCCCGGCCGGAAGACCTTGACCGCGACCGGCCGGTCGAGCAGTTCGTCGGCACCGCGGAAGACGTCGGCCATGCCGCCGCGGCCGATCACCGAGATCAGCCGGTAGCGCTCGCGCAGCACGCTGCCGATCCGTGGTGCCCCGGTCTCGGACGCCGCCTCGTCAGGTGCGTCGTCGAGTGCGTCGCCCTGCATGCCGCCGGCGGCGACGATCTTCGGGCCGGTCCCGTCGCGCAGGTCGATGGCCGCGGGTTGCTGGACGGCGCCGGCCGCTCGGTTGCGCTGCTCGGCGGGCAGCATCACCCGGTCGGCACCCCGGTCGGGGCGGGCCACGGCGGGCTGGGTGTGGTCGAAGCGCAGTTCGCGCAGCTGATGCTCGCCGGTGTCGGCGAGGGAGTTGGCGGAGGGCCGGGCCTCGTCGTCAGAACGCACCTGGCACTCCCTTCTGCGATCGCACACAAACCGGCATCCAAAGTACCCCGCAGCACCTGTCTCGGCCGTTTCGTCCACCGAACGGACCCATCTCGATCACGTCTCGATCTGGTGACGACTTCAATCTGGTGACGACTTCATCTGACATCCACTTCGAGTGAGAAGCGACCCGGCACGCCGGATACGTCCCGGCCCGCCCGATTGGCGGCCCGGTGGAGTGACGCGCTGTGGCCGGGAGAGGTTCCGTCGTCCCATACTTTTCCGGTGACTGATCCGGCGAGCGGCCGCCCGGCGGTGACCGCGGACGACGTCGTGCGGGCCGCCGCCGAACTGAACGGGGTGATCCGGCGCACGCCGTGTGAGCCGGTCCACGTGCTCAGCGAGCGGATCGGGGTGCCGGTGCTGCTCAAGCAGGAGAACCGCCAGCGCACCGGGTCGTTCAAGGTGCGCGGCGCCTACACCCGGATCTCCCGGCTCTCCGAGCAGGAGCGGCGCCGTGGCGTGGTGGCCGCCAGCGCCGGCAATCACGCCCAGGGCGTGGCGTACGCCGCCGGTCTGGTCGGTACCCGGGCCAGGGTGTTCATGCCGATCGGCGCGGCCCTGCCGAAGATCGACGCGACCCGTGGCTACGGCGGCGAGGTGGAGTTGTTCGGGAACACCGTCGACGAGGCGCTCGGCGCGGCCCGGGAGTGCGCCGAACGCACCGGCGCGGTGCTGGTGCATCCCTTCGACCATCCCGACGTGATCGCCGGCCAGGGCAGCACCGGTCTGGAGATCCTCGAGCAGTGCCCCGACGTGGGCACCGTGCTGGTGGCCCTGGGCGGTGGCGGGCTGCTGTCCGGCATTGCGGTGGCGATCCGGTCGCTGCGTCCCGGCGTGCAGATCTTCGGTGTGCAGGCCGAGGAGGCCGCGGCGTTCCCGGCCTCGCTGGCAGCCGGCCGGCCGGTACGGCTGGAGTCGATGTCCACGATGGCCGACGGCATCGCCGTGGCCGGTCCGGGTTCGCTCACCCTGCCGATCGTCGCGGAGTTGGTCGACGACGTGCTGACGGTGGGTGAGGAGGACATCTCCCGCGCCGTCCTGCTGCTGCTCGAACGGGCCAAGACGATCGCCGAGCCGGCCGGTGCCGCCGCGGTCGCCGCCCTGCTGGACGAACGCAACCTGGACCGGATCGACCTTTCCCGGGGGCCGGTGGTGTGCGTGCTCTCCGGTGGCAACGTCGATCCGCTGCTGCTGCAACGGATCATCCGGCACGGCATGACCGCCGCCGGACGCTTCCTGCAACTGCGGCTGCGGCTCCCCGACCGGCCGGGCGCCCTGGCCGCCCTGCTCGGACTGCTCGCCGAGCAGGGGGCCAACGTCCTCGAGGTCGAGCACGTCCGCGACGGTTCACCGGTCGCGGTGCTCGAGGTCGAGGTCGGGTTGCGGCTGGAGACGCTGGGGCACGAACACTCCGCACAGGTGCTCGCGGCGCTGCGCGAGCGCTACGGCCTGGTCGAGGCCGGGGCCCTGCACGGGTTCTGACCCGAGCGGCGTCCGCGCCGGGTGCGCGCCCGGCGCGGCGGGGGATCAGCCGGTGTAGGGCTTCGCCTTGATGATCGTCACCGGGATCTCGCGCCCGTTGGGCGCCGCGTACGAGGTCTTGTCGCCGATCTTGCGGCCCAGGATCGCCGCACCCAGCGGGCTCTTCTCGCTGTACACGTCGAGGTCGGTGTCGCCGCCCACCTCACGCGAGCCGAGCAGGAACTCCATCTCCTCGCCGGCCAGGTCGACGCTGACCACCATGCCCGGCTGAACGCCGTCGTCCAGGTTCACCGGTGCGTCGCCGACCTGGGAGTTCTCCAGCAGGCCCTGCAGCTGACGGATACGCGCCTCCTGCTTGCCCTGCTCCTCCTTGGCCGCGTGATACCCACCGTTCTCGCGCAGGTCGCCCTCGAGCCGTGCTTCCTCGATCTTCTTGGCGATGTCGACTCGGGCCGGTCCCTTGAGGTGCTCGAGCTCGGCGGTGAGCCGGTCGTAGGCCTCCTGGGTCAGCCAGGTCACGCTGCTGGTGTCGGTCATGGTGGGTCTCCGGGGTACGTGGGTGTGGTTCATTGACGAGCGGATCGCGGGTGTTCGTTACGGATCTTCCGTGCTGATGTTCAGTGCTGATGTCGAGTGGCGTGTGTGAGCGATGTACACGCCCGGACGCCGCCCCCCGGGATTACCTCGGGTTCTGTGGCGTCGCTGCGGCACGGGCACGCAGGAAGTGATCGAGGTTAGCAAACCCTCATCGGCGGACACAGTCCCGAACTCCACCGTCGACGGCGGGTTCGCTGGTGCGCATCGTCACCTGACCACGGATCACGGTCTCGTCGGAGGGTCCGACCACGACATCGGTGCGGCCCACCTCGAGACGCACCTCGTTGACCACCCGCACCGTGCACGTCGCCTGCGCGCCACGGGGCAGGCTCACCTGGAACGTCACGGTGGCGGTGTCGGCGGTGGTGCTCACCCCCCGGTCCAGCCAGCTCACCGAGTCCTCACGGGAGAAGGCCGCCCAGGCGACCAGGCCCACGGCGACGACGATCGCGACCGCGGCGGCGATGACGACCCTTCGCCGGCGACCCTCGGTCCGGGGCTCGGCGCGCAGCCCGTAGCGATCGGCGATGATGGGATCCACGCAGACATTCTGTCTGCATTTCTTTCTGCTCCGCTGTTCAGGTTTCGAGGAGGTCCGCCGGTGGCTGAGCCGCTGCGGCTGATGTCGGTGCATGCGCACCCGGACGACGAGTCCAGCAAGGGGGCGGCGACCCTGGCCAAGTACGTCGCCGAGGGCGTCGAGGTGCTGGTGGTCACCTGCACCGGTGGGGAACGTGGGGACATCCTCAACCCGGCACTGAAGGACGACGAGGAGATCCGCAAGGACATCCCGGCCTACCGCCGCGCCGAGATGGCGCGGGCGATCGAGGTGCTCGGGGTGCAACACGTGTGGCTCGGGTTCGTCGACTCCGG
>DAIOVT010000274.1:0-5552 GCA_036758885.1 Kineosporiaceae bacterium | reverse complement strand
CAGACTCGCCACCGCCGGCGCCCAGGTCGCGGTACCGACGTAGTCGACCACCACGTCCACCCCGGCCCCACCGGTCAGCTCGCGCACCTGCCGGTGCCAGTCGGGCAGATGGTGGTCGACCACCGCGGCACCGAGCGCGGCCAGCCGCTCACGTTTGGACGGCGACCCCGCGGTGCTGATCACCCGGCAGCCGGCGGCCAGCGCCAACTGCACCGCGATCACGCCGACGCCGGAGCCACCGGCGACGACCAACACGCTCTCGCCGGGTTGGATCCTGGCCCGGCGGTGCAGCATGTGCCAGGCGGTGCTGCCGGCGATCGCGGCGGCCGCGGCCTGGGTGAGTCCGACATTGTCGGGCAGTGGCACCAGCTGTGCGGCCGGCACGACGACAAGGTCGGCGAAACCGCCGGGGGACTGCACGCCGACCACCTTTCCGTCGCGGCAGACGTTGTAGCGTCCGGCAGCGCAGGAGGCGCAGCGTCCGCAGCCGAGCACCGGGTCGACCACCACCCGGTCACCCGGCCGGGCGGTCTCGACACCGGCGCCGAGGCCGGCTACCACCCCGGCGATGTCGGAGCCACCGGCGAACGGAAACCTTGCGGGAGAAGGGATCTCGCCGCGACGCTGGAGCAGGTCGACCTGGTTCAGGGCGCAGGCGCCGACCTGTACCAGTACCTCACCCGGGCCCGGTTCGGGGACCGGAACGTCCTCGACCCGCAGGGTGATCGCCGTGTCGTCGTCCCCGTCATCACCGCCGCCGCGATGCCAGCGGGCGGCCCGCATCGTTGCGGACGCCGTCGTCCCGCTCACCGTCTCGCTCGTCGCACCGGACGCCGTCGTCCCGGTCATCGCCGCACCCTGCGGGTGAAGCCGTCCAGACGCTCCTGGAACTGCGGCGAGAGGAAGGTCAGTGCGTTCGCCACCGACTCCAGCCGCAGCTGGTCGGGCAGCGAACTGGACGCCCCGACGCGCAGCAGCGTCTTGGTGATCCGGGCCGGTTCGGCGCCGAACCGGTGCAGGTGGCCGAGCCAGGTCTCCACGCCCTCGCGCAGCGCCGCCTGATCGGCGAACACCTCCGACAGCAGCCCGGCCTGCAGCGCTTCGGTGGCACCGAGCCGTTCGCCGGTGGCCAGCAGCGTCCAGGTGCGGGTGGTGCCCAGCGCCCGCTGCAACGCCCAGGTGACGCCGAAATCCTGGATCACCGACAGCGCCGCGGGCACCAGCCACATCTGCGCGTCGGCCACCGCCAGCCTGATGTCGCAGGCCATCATCAGCCCGAAGCCACCGCCGCCGACGGCGTGCCCGTTGACCGCGGCGATCGTCGGCATCGGCAGCGCGGCGACGTCCTCGATGAGTTCGTGCTGCCGGTCGAGAATCCGCTTGCCGCGGTAGACGTCACTCGCCTCGCCGACCTGGAAGGTGTCGTCGGTGAGGTCGATGCCGGCGCTGAACAGCCGGCCCTGCCCGGTGATCACCACCGCCGTGACGTCCGGCGCCGAACGCACCGCCGCGACCGCACTCTGCAGTGCGGTCAGCGTCGCCAGGTCGAGCGCGTTCAGCGCGGCCGGCCGGTTCAGGGTCAGCAGCACCGCTCCGGTCGGATGCTGCTGCACCTGCACCAGTTCGCTGTCCGCTTCTGCCACAGGCTCTTTGGACGGCGGGAGCTCAGTGGACATACAGGCCGCCGTTGACGTCCAGGACGACCCCGTTGACATAGCTCGCGGTGGGCGCGGCCAGGAAGACGATGCCGTCGACGATCTCGTCGGGGGTCGCGAACCGGCCCTGCGGGAACGCCTCGGGATGGTACCCGCGACCGGCCACCATCGGGGTGTCGACGGCACCCGGCGCGACGCCATTGGCGCGGACCCCGTACTCGGCCTGGGTCTTGGCCAACGAGCGGACGATCGAGTGCACCGCGCCCTTGCTGCCCGCGTAGTGCGCCCCGGCCAGCACCCCGCCCATGCGCCCGGCGAGCGAGCCGACCGCGACGATGCTGCCGCGGCTCTCGCGCAAGTAGGGCAGCGCCGCCTGCGCCGTCCACAAGGTGCCGGCGATGTTCACCGACAGCACCCGCTCGACATCGGCCGGGGTCAGCTCGTCGATCGAGACCGCGTCGCCGTACACCGCGGCCGAGACCACCAGCACGTCGAGGCCACCGTCGTCGCCGAAACCCCTGACGACAGAACCGATCTGGTCGCGATCGCTGACGTCGGCGGTGGCCATCGGGAAGGCCGCGGCGGGATCGGCGGTGATGTCGACACCCAGCACGGTGGCGCCCAGGCCGTGCAGCCGGCGGGCCGCGGCACCGCCGATACCGCCGGCCGCGCCGGTCACCAGGGCCCGGCGGCCCTGCCACCAGTTCGCGTCGGTCGGGGTCATCGCGTAATCCCTTCTGGGGTGCGGGTTTTGCTCAGGGTCATCGCCCTGATCCGGTCGGCGATCGCCTCGGCCGACGGTAGATAGGCGTCCTCGAGGGTGGGGAAGAACGGCGCGGGCGCGAACGGGGCACCCAACCGCTGCACCGGTGCGTGCAACCGGCCGAACAACTGCTCGGCGACGGTGGCCGCGATCTCGGCGCCGGGGCCGAACTGTTCGACCGCGTCGTGCACCACCAGCAGCCGGCCGGTGCGGGCCACCGAATCCAGCACGGCCTGCCGGTCCCAGCCGGTCAGCGTGCGCAGGTCGATCACCTCGACCGAGATCTCGCCGTCCAGCGTCTGAGCGGCCTGCACGGCGCGGGCGGCGGCGCCGCCCCAGGTGACCACGGTCAGATCGGTGCCGGTCCGGCGGATTCCGGCGCTGCCCAGCGGGACGACGAAGTCCTCCTCCTCGTCGGGCACCTCACCGCGAGTGGCCCACAGCGCCAGGCTCTCGACCACCACCACCGGGTCGGGGTCACGGATCGCCGCCTTGAGCAGTCCGTAGGCGTCGGCCGGGGTCGACGGCCAGACCACGGTGAGTCCGGGAACGTGGGCCAGCCAGCCCTCCAGGTTCTGCGCGTGCTGCGGGCCGGTGCGCCGTCCCGAGCCGCAGATGGTGCGGATCACCATCGGCGCCGCGAACGACCCTGCCGACATGTAGCGCACCTTCGCGGCCTGGTTGACCAGCTGGTCCATGGCCACGGTGACGAAGTCGAAGAACATCACCTCGACCACCGGACGCAACCCGGCCTGCGCGGCGCCGACCCCGGCGCCGACGATGGTCGCCTCGCTGATCGGGGTGTCCCGCACCCGGGCCGCACCGAACCGGTCGGCCAGCCCTTTGGTGGCCCCGAACGGGCCGCCGGGGGCGCCGACGTCCTCACCGAGAACGACCACCGAGGCGTCCCGGTCCATCTCCTCGCGCAGCGCCGTGTTCACGGCCTGCCAGTACTTCAGGGTGCGCATCAGTGGGCTCCCGCGGGGCTCTGGACGTCGGCACCTTGATCGGCCCGTTGATCGGCCCGTTGATCGGCACCGCTATCAGCACGGACGTCGACGGTCAGGTCGGCCGGCTGCACCGGCGTCAGGGTGCGGGCGGCGGCGACCGCCTGCTCGATCAGGTCGCGTTCCTGCTCGGCGATCGCGTCGACGTCCAGCGGGATCGCCCGCGCCTGAAGCGTCCGGGCCCAGCCGGTGAGCGGGTCGCGACCGGTCATGCCGGCCAGGTCCTCACGGCTGCGGTAGTGCTGCTGGTCGCCCTCGAAGTGGCCGCGCCAGCGGCTGGTGTGGCATTCGAGCAGCACCGGACCGGCACCCGACCGAGCATGCTCGAGCGCCCAGGTCGCCGCCCGGTGAACCTGCCCGACGTCGTGTCCGTCGACCTGGGCGGCGGTGATGCCGTAGCCCGAGACCAGTTCTGACACAGCGGGATTGGCCAGGTGCACACTGGTCGGGGTCATCTCGGCGAAGCCGTTGTTCTCGCACACCAGCACCAGCGGCAGCCGCCAGAGCTGGGCCAGGTTCACCGACTCGTGGAAGACCCCCTCGGCCACCGCGCCGTCGCCGAAGAACGCGACGCTGACCGCGCCCGACTCCTGGGTCGCGGCGGCGACCGCGCCGCCGAGCGCGATCGGGATACCGGCCGCGACGATCGCGTTGGCACCGAGAATGCCGGCCTGGTGGTCGGCGATGTGCATCGACCCGGAGCGTCCGGCGCAGTAGCCCTCGCGCCGTCCGTACAGCTCGGCCAGCATCCGCACCGGGTCGGCGCCCTTGGCCAGGCAGTGCCCGTGGCCGCGGTGGGTGGTGGTCAGCATGTCGGGTTGCCGCATCGCGGCGCAGAAGCCCGCGGCGACCGCCTCCTGCCCGATCGAGAGGTGCACGAACCCGGGCAGCTCGCCGGCGGCGAACAGCTCACCGAGCCGGAACTCGAACGCGCGGATCCGGGCCATGGTGCGGTACAGCTCGACCGCGAGCTCGGCCGGCACCTCGGGGACGTCGTCCCACGGCTGCGCCTGCTGCTGCACTGCGCTCATCGGGGGTCCTCCTGTTCAGTCTGGTGCGGAACGGCGGCGTCGGGCAGCAGCACGATCTGCGCGCTCGCGCACACGATGCCGTCGGCGTTGGTCTCCACGGCGTCGAGTCGCACTTCGCCGGCCGGCACCGTCTCGGCACCGTTCCCGGTGCCCAGCCCGGTCACGACGCCGGTGAGGGTGAGCACGTCACCGGGCACCGCGGGCGCCTGGTTGCGATAGCCGAAACGGGCCACCCGCAACCCGCGCTCGCGGGCCCAGGCGGCGGCGTAGCCGTAGAGCCAGCAGCCGTGCAGATGCGCCTGCACCAGCACGCCGGGGTAGCCCTCGGTGGCGGCGTAGGGCCGGTCGTAATGGATCCGGTGCGGGTTCCAGGTGACCGCGCTGAACCTGAACAGCGCGACCTCGGTGGGGGTCAGCGTCACCGGCGCCAACACCTCGCCGACCTGGGGACCCGTCGGTGTGGTCGGTGTCGTGGTCATCTGTTCACCGCCCCAGGAACGTGTCGACCGACTCGAGAATCGGGGCACCCTCAGCACTGTCGGCATCGGCACTGCTGTAGCTGCGCCGGATCTCGATGATCACCAGCGGGCCGGTCGAACCCTCGCGGTACCGCGCCGAGACCAGCTCCGAGCGGCGCAGCAACGGCACCCCGATCGGGACGGCGCGATGCAGGGTGATCTGCTGACCGGCACCCATCAGCCGCAGGCCGCCGAGGTCGAGACCGAGAAAGGTGCCGGACGCGTTGCCGTCGGCGAGCAGTTCCCCCTCCTCGGGTCCGGCGTCCCATTGCAGCACCGAGGTCAGGTACAGCGGGTCGACCAGCCGCGAATCGGACAGCCCCGGATCGGGAGTTGCGGCGTCGGGAGTTGTGGGGCCGGGCAGCACACCGGTCACCGCGGCCCGGAACCGGCCCAGGTCGCGCTCGGTGATCGGCGGCAACTGCTCGGTGCTGCTGCGGCCGATCTCGCGGACCAGTCCTTCGTGAACAGCACGGACATCGGGAGTGCTCATGAGCTCGCCGAGACCCCCAGCAGATTGCGGGCGATCAGCCAGCGGTTGATCTCGGTGGTGCCGTGACCGATCCGCCAGACCCGGC
>DAIOVT010000273.1:0-5603 GCA_036758885.1 Kineosporiaceae bacterium | reverse complement strand
CGCTGGGCGGCGCCGACGAGATGCTGCTCGCCGGGCTGCGGGCCTTCGGGGCGCCGCTGGGCGAGGCCTTCCAGTTGCGCGACGACCTGCTCGGTGTCTTCGGGGACGCCGCGGTGACCGGCAAGCCCGCGGGCGACGACCTGCGTGAGGGCAAGCGCACCGTGCTGATCGCGCTGACCCGCGAACTGACCGATGCCGCCGGACTGGCCACGGTCGACCGGCTGCTGGGTGACCGTGACCTGGACGCCGCCGGGGTCGAGGCGCTGCGCGAGGTGATCCGGGCCAGCGGTGCCGTCGACCGGCTCGAGGCGTTGATCGCCACCCGGGTGCTGCACAGCCGTGAGGCGCTCGCCGACCTGACCGAGCAGGGCTTCGACGCCGAGGCCGGCGCCACCCTGGCCTCGCTGATCACCATCGCCACCGAGCGCAGCGCCTGACCGCGGCGCGCGGCAAACCCGTTCTGTGAGAACCGTCACCGGCCCGACCGACCATGTGATCGTGGTCGGCGCGGGTCTGGCCGGGCTCTCCGCCGCGATGCGTCTGGCGGCCGCCGGACGGCGGGTGACGGTGCTCGAACGCGAGGCGGTGCCGGGCGGCCGGGCCGGACTGATCCGCACCGCCACCGCGACCGGCGAGTACCGGTTCGACACCGGGCCGACCGTGCTGACCATGCCCGACCTGATTCAGGACTGTTTCGACACCCTCGGTGAGTCGATGACCGACCGGCTCGAGATCACCGCACTCGACCCGTTGTACCGGGCCGGCTTCGCCGACGGCTCGCAGCTCGACGTGCACAGCGACACCGACCGGATGCAGCAGCAGATCGCCGAGAAGGTCTCCGCCGCGGATGCCGCCGGGTTCCGCCGCTACGTCGAGGCGGTCTCCCGGTTGTACCGCCACCAGATCCGCCATTTCATCGACCGGTCGATCGACGGCCCGCTCGACATGCTGGCCCCCGCGGTGCTGCCCGACCTGTTCCGCCTGGTCCGCGCGGGCGGCTTCGGACGGCTCGCACCGATGGCGGCGAAGTACTTCAAGGACGAACGGCTGCAACGGCTTTACTCGTTCCAGGCGCTCTACGCCGGGGTCTCCCCGCAACAGGCTCTGGCGCTGTACGCGGTGATCTCGTACATGGACGCGGTCGCCGGGGTGTTCGCCGTCCGCGGAGGTATGCACGCGCTACCGCGGGCGATGGCCGACGCCGCCGCCGACCACGGGGTGAGCTTCCGCTACAACACCACGGTCACCGCGGTCGAGCGCCGCGGCCGCCGTGCCCACGCCGTGCACACCGCGGACGGCGAACGCCTGCCCGCCGACGTCGTGGTGCTGAACCCCGACCTGCCCGTCGCCTACCGGGACCTGCTCGGGACGCCACCGGGCCGGACGGGCCGCCGGCTGAACAGGCTGCGCCACTCCCCCTCGTGCTACCTGATGCTGGCCGGCACCACGGCGGACTACCCGCACCTGGCCCACCACAACATCCACTTCGGCCACTCCTGGGCCGAGGTCTTCGACGATCTCCGGGCGGGCCGGCTGATGCGTGACCCGTCGATCCTGGTCTCCAACCCGACCCGCTCCGACCCGTCACTGGCCCCACCGGGACGACAGATCTACTACGTGCTCTTCCCGGCACCGAACCTGCAGCCGCGCACCGGCCCGGCACTGGACTGGCACCGGATCGGGCCGCGCTACCGCGAGCACGTGCTGGCCACCCTGACCGACCGCGGCTACCCCGGTCTGGCCGACTCCCTCGAGGTCGAGCACGTGACCACCCCCGCCGACTGGCTGGCCCGGGGCATGGCCGCCGGAACACCGTTCGCCGCGGCCCACACGTTCGGGCAGACCGGACCGTTCCGACCGGGCAACATATGGGGAGAGAACGTCGTGTTCGCCGGATCGGGCACCCAACCCGGCGTCGGCGTGCCGATGGTGCTGATCTCGGGACGGCTCGCCGCCGAGCGGATCACCGGCCCGGTACCGGGATACCGTTCCAGGGCATGGCCCTCGCGGGGCCGCCCGGGCTCCCGCTGAACGAGACCGCGATGCCGCTGCCGAACCGAGTGGAGAGGGAAGGACCGACCACGATGTCGTACCTGAGCGGGCGGGCACTGGACGCTGCGGGGATCACCGATCCGCAGCTCCGCCAGGACTACGACGTGGCGCGCGAACTGCACTCCGAGCACGGCCGCACCTACTACCTGTCGACGATGCTGCTGCCCCCGGAGAAGCGTCCGTACGTGTGGGCGCTCTACGGTTTCGCCCGGCGCGCCGACGAGTTCGTCGACTCGCTCAGCGACCCTGACCCGCAGGCCCTGCTGGCCTGGGGGGCGTCCTTCCTCGACGGTCTGTACCGGCCGGACGCGGCCCGCAACGGCGGCGAGCCGCAGACCGACCCGGTGTCCCGGGCGATGGTGCACACGATGCGCACCTGGAACATGCCCCGCGCCCACGTCGAGGCGTTCCTGGAGTCGATGCAGCTCGACATCACCGTGATCGGCTACCCGACCTACTCCGACCTCGAGCAGTACATGTACGGGTCGGCCGCCGTGATCGGCCTGCTGATGCTGCCGATCCTGGAGCCGCAGGCGCCCGAGGCCGCTGCCCGGGCCCGGGCGCTGGGCGAGGCGTTCCAGCTGACCAACTTCATCCGGGACGTCGGTGAGGACCTCGGACGGGGCCGCGTCTACCTGCCCCAGGAGGACCTCGACGACTTCGGGGTGACCCGCGAGCTGCTCGCCGCCGGCGTGGTCACCCCGCCGATCCGGGAACTGCTGAAGTTCGAGATCGAACGGGCGCGGGCGCTGTACGCCTTCGCCGAGCCCGGCATCGCGATGCTGCACCCGACCAGCCGGCCGTGCATGTACACCGCGGCCTCGCTCTACTCCGGCATCCTCGACGAGGTGGAGCAGGCCGGCTACCAGGTGCTGCGGCAGCGTCTCGCCGTCCCGATGCGGCGACGGATCACGGTGGCGGTGCCGGCCTGGCGGCAGGCCCGCGCCGCGCGCCGGGTGGAGCGCACCTGGCAGGTCGCCTGATGCTCAGAAGGCCAGCGCCTGGGCCCGGCGCCTGACCTCGGTCTTGCGACCCTGCTTCAGGGCGTCCAACGGCGAGCCGGGCAGGCTGTCGTCGGGCGTCATCAGCCAGCGCAGTGCCGACTCGGGCTCGTAGCCCGAGTCCATCAGCACGCTCAGGGTCCCGGGCAGGTCGGCCAGCGGCCGGCCCTCGATCAGCAGGTCGGCCGGAACGCTCAGCACCGACCGTTCTCCACGCCGGACGGCGATCAGCGCGTGATCCTGCACCAGCCGGCGCACCTTACCGACGTCCAGGCCCATCTGCTCGGCGACATCGGGCAGGGTCAGCCAGTGTTCGACCAGATGCTCGAGGGTCTGCTCCGATGCGTCCGTCTGTCCGCTCTGCTGATCATTCTGCTGATCATTCGGCCGTTCGTTCTGCTGCCCGTTCCGTCCGGTGCCGGACTCGGGATCTGACAGGGGCTGGGTCCGCGGCGATTCGCTCACCCCCACAGCATGACCGACACCCGCGGGGCTGTGTCGCTCTCCCAAGATCCTGACGAGTGTGCGCTAACGTCTCATTAGCACCACTAGTCACACTTGCAACATCCTTCACTGCAGCATCTGGGGTCAGGCTGTCGCGGACCGGGTCCGTGACAGCCACCCGACACCCACGACACGACACCCGCACGAGACGACACGGACGGCGCCGGGACACCCGGACCCGCCACGGAAGGGCGTACGCGACGTGAGCACCAGCGAGAGATCCAGCCAGCGATCGAGCTCGGACCAGCGGCAACGCAGCCTGCGAGCCCGGCACGCGAACGGCAGCGTCGGCCTGTTCACCTCGATGGCCGGGGCCTTCACCGGGCCGCTCGGCGGGATCACCCGGGAGAACGCGACCGAGGCCGGACGCGACCGGTTGCGCCTCGCCTCGGTGCCACTGGTCACGGCCGCACTGGTCGCCGGCGGTCAGGGCATGGCGCACGCCGCGCCCACCGCCGCCGCCACACCGGGGCACTCGCCGAACCCGGCCGCAGCCCCCGGCGCCGACACCGCCGCCGCGCCGTCCGGCACGCCGCAGGTGACCTACACCGTCAAGCCCGGCGACTCGCTGATCCTGATCAGCCAGCGCACCCGGATCACGGTGCGCGACCTGATGACCGTGAACAAGATCAAGGACGCCGGACTGATCCGGATCGGGCAGACCCTGGTACTGCCCGGTATGGCTGCCGCCAAGCCCGCTGCCGCGGCCAAACCTGCTGCGGCACAGGCGAAATCGGCAGCAGTGGCCAAGCCGGCGCCGGTCACCTACGTGGTCAAGCCCGGCGACTCGCTGATCGCGATCGCGGCGAAGAACAAGATCACCGTCGCCTCGATCGTCTCGGCGAACAAGATCGCCGACCCGCACCACGTGCTCATCGGCCGGCGGATCGTGCTGCCCGGTGTCCAGCCGGCCACCCCCGCCGTCCAGCCGAAGGCCGCGGCCAGGACCACGACACAGGCGGCACCGAAGACTGCGCAGAAGAAGACGACGGTCGAGGCCACCCGCACCTACGTGGTCAAGGCCGACGACAGCCTGATCGGCATCGCCCAGCGCGAGCGGGTGACCCTGGCCAAGGTCCTGTCGCTCAACTCCCTGACCCTGAGCAGCACGATCCACCCCGGCCAGAAACTCAAGCTGCCGGCCCCGCCGACCACGGTGCCGAACACCTTCCTCGGCCGCCGCTACCCCGACGCCGTCGCCAATGCGGCACACGCCAACCGGACCACCCTCGCCGGACGCACCGTGCCGACGCGGGCGCAGATGAAGGCCAACGTGCGCAAGACCGCCGAGTCGATGGGCGTCGACCCCACGCTGGCGATGGCGGTCGCCTACCAGGAGTCGGGCTTCAACCACCGTGCGGTGTCGCCGGCCAACGCGATCGGCACCATGCAGGTGATCCCGGGCACCGGGAAATGGGCGTCCGACCTGGTCGGCCGAAAGCTTGATCTGCTCGTTCCGCAGGACAACGTCACCGCCGGGGTCGCGGTGCTCGCCGCTCTGCTGGCCCGGGCCGACGAGGACGACGCGATCGCCGGCTACTACCAGGGCCTGGCCTCGGTGAAGGCACGTGGCATGTACCAGGACACCAAGTCCTACGTCGCAGCGGTGCAGGCCCATCGCAAACGATTCGCCGCGGAACTCAGCGGTGATTGAGGCAGACCCGATGCGGCCTGATCTGCCCGTTATCGCCGGACCGGGTTGCTCGGAGGGGGCCACCGGGGCGGCAACCCGCCCGTAAACTTGGCCGTGATGGACACCGAACTTCGGGACGAACTCGTCGGGCGCGTGCTCGACGGGCGCTACGAAGTTGGACCACTGATCGCGCACGGTGGCATGGCTACCGTCTACTCCGGCCTCGATCTGCGCCTGGACCGCAAGGTGGCGCTGAAGATCATGCACGCGAATCTGGCCAAGAACGCCAGTTTCGTCGCGCGGTTCGCCAGCGAGGCGAGGGCCGCCGCCCGGCTGTCGCACCCGAGCGTCGTCCAGGTCTTCGACCAGGGGCAGGACGGCGACCTGGTCTTCCTGGCCATGGAGCTGCTGCC